>CAYGMS010000001.1:0-32555 GCA_964350905.1 uncultured Thiobacillus sp.
CGGTTTACTTTGATTGATGCGCTACAGCGCATTGCGCATGCGCTCGGCCAGTTGCAGGGCCGTTTCCACATCCGCATCCAGCACGTTGAAATGGCCCATTTTGCGTCCAGTCCGGGCGGTCTGTTTGCCGTACAGGTGCAGCTTGATGTTGGCATGTGCCAGCAGCGTGTTCCAATGCGGTCCGCCATCGTGCCAGCGGTCGCCCAGGATGTTGACCATCGCCACCGGCGATAGCAGGCGAGGATCGCCCAGCGGCAAACCGCATAGCGCGCGCACCTGTTGCTCGAACTGGTCGGTGACGCAGGCGTCCAGCGTATAGTGCCCCGAGTTGTGCGGGCGCGGCGCGATTTCGTTGATCATCAGCCGGCCGTCAGCGACAAAGAATTCGACTGCCATGACGCCGACATAGCCAAGCTTGTCTGCCACCGCACGGGCCGTGTCGCACGCCTGCTGTGCGAGGCTGCCGGATACGCGGGCTGGGACGATGGTGACATCGAGTATGCCGTTTTCATGGCGATTTTCGACCACCGGAAACAGGGCGCACTGCCCGGCATCGTCACGTGCCAGCACCACCGATACTTCGCGCTCCAGCTTGACGAAGCCTTCCAGCACGCACGGCTGGCCGCCAAATTCGCGGAATGCGGCGCACGCTTCATCAAGCGACCCGACGCGGATTTGTCCCTTGCCGTCGTACCCCAGGCGCGACACTTTCAGGAGTGCGGGCGTCCCGGTCACGGCCAGCGCGGCTTCGAGGTCGGCTTCGCTGTTGACCAGCGCAAACGGCGCAGTGGCAAATCCGTTGCCCGCCAACCAGGATTTTTCATGGCTGCGGTCCTGCACGATGGCGACAGCTTCAGCACCGGGTGCCACCCGGCAATGGCGTGCAAGTTCGATCAGACTGGCCGCAGGAACATTCTCGAATTCGGTGGTGACGGCAGCGCAGCTTTCGCCCAGTTTTTGCAGCGCAGCGAGATCTGTGTAATCCGCCTGCAGATGCGCGTCGGCCATCTGACCCGCCGGACTGGCGGCATCCGGATCAAGCACCATGACCTTGTAGCCCATGGTGCGTGCGGCGAGGGTGAACATGCGGCCGAGCTGACCACCGCCAAGCATGCCCAGCGTGGCGCCTGGCAGGATGGGCAGCAGCTTATTCGACATCGGGTAATTCCATTCCCATTACGGAATCGGCCTGCGTTTTGCGGAACTCACTGAGCTGCGTGGCCAGCGTGCTGTCGTAACGTGCGATCAGCGCTGCCGCAAACAGTGCCGCGTTGGCGGCACCGGCTTCACCAATGGCAAAAGTGGCCACCGGGATGCCCTTGGGCATCTGCACGATCGACAGCAGCGAATCCATGCCCTTGAGATATTTCGATGGCACCGGCACGCCAAGCACCGGCACGATGGTCTTGGAGGCAATCATGCCGGGCAGATGGGCGGCGCCACCAGCACCCGCGATGATGGCCTTGAGGCCACGTGCTTCGGCGCTGGCAGCGTATTCGTAGAGCAGGTCCGGCGTGCGGTGCGCAGACACCACCTGGGTCTCGAAGTGGACGCCCAGCTGCTTCAGCAGTATCGCCGCGTGTTTCATCACCTCCCAGTCGCTGGAAGACCCCATCACCACTCCCACCTGAGGCGCGTTCATCATGCCGATCCTTGTAATGCGAAAGGCGGCATTTTAGCAGGCTGTTCGGATGCAGATTCTCTGATAATAGGTTGCCTTTGGTTTTAGATGACCACCATTCAGGACGTCATCGCGACGGCGGCAATTGTGTCGTTTGCCGTACTGCATCTGTACGGTGGATGAAAAAAGCCCCGGCAGGCGGGGCTTTTTAACAAAGTGGGTTGGCTTACCCGCAAGGGGTAGGTTGTTGACGCTGACGCGTCAACAATCATGCTCATACGCAACCGGTCGGCTTCGGGGTGCCAGCGTAACGACCAGCCTGCTTGGCGGGGCCAAACGGGAACAGTTCGAACAGAAATTTCTTGTCGCCCCATTCGTCGCCATATTCTTCCTTCAGGCCTTTTTGCAGGAAGCGCAGGTTGGGTGCCGTTCCGTTCTGAGCGAACTGGTCGCGCATGTGACGAATAATTTTCCAGTGGTTTTCGCCAAGCTCCAGGTTGTCATCCTTGGCCAGCACGGCGGCCAGCTCTTCGGACCAGTCGTCCAGGTTGACCAGATAGCCTTCGGGGTCGGTCTCGACCATTTTGCCGTTGATTTCACGTTCCATGATGTTGTCCTTGTACTGAGTTAAAAATAGCTAGGACGAACCATATAATAACCAAGTAAATTAGTCAACTATTCAGGATGAAAGGGTCCTTTTATTTGGGGCAATCCACCCTCGTCCATGAAGCGTGCAATCAGCCAGGGGTGGGCGATGCGGTCAGTTTCGGGTGGTCGCATGGCCGCACTTTATTTCGTCGCAAGTTTTCCGCCAGCCGCCTTCCAGGCCTCGATACCGCCCTCGATATAGCGGGCTTTCACGCCCTCGGCCTGCAGGCGATCCACCACACTATTCGATACGCTGCCGCCACGTACACAGTAGATCACCACGTCCAGGGTGCGCGGCAGGGCGCCAAACCAGACATCGATTTTTTCCGGGTTTTTCCATAGCGCACCGGGGATAATTTCATCGGACGCAGCGTAGTCAGCCTCGCACCGTACATCGAATACCAGAGTGGTGTCTGGATCAAGTTCAGATGCCTTGATGGTGCGGGGTGCATCCGGACACTTATCGGTCGGGTTGGCGCATTTGCAGCGCTTCAGGGGTTGGGGTGTGGGTTCCATATTGTTTGTCTGTCAGTTTAACTGTCGGGGGCGTTGCGGGATTGAAGAGAGAAGCGCCGGCAAGTCGTTCGCCAGGCGTGACTACCCTTGTTTCGTTTATTGGCGCCAGCGAGTATGCATCAAGATGGATTCAGAGTTGGATCTGTACCTTGGATGCTTGGCTCATGAGTTCGATAGACTCATCAAAACTGATCTGGTTCGTATTGTCTGCGGGCATGCTGGCCAGCGTTTCCAGCAGCTCTTCCTGCTCCAGAATTTGGCGGGTGCCGTCGGCCAGGTGCAGGTAAGCGGCCCAGGGTACGAACTGGGTCAACGGGAAGTGAGTCTGGTCGGTTGGGGACATATCGATATTGATGCCGGATACGAACAGCATGTTTTTATCGAGCATGGCGGGATTGTGGGCCAGGCTACGATAGGTACGATCGAACTCGGCCTGGGTGTTGATGCAGGCAGCCGTCAGTAAAGGGTGCTTCGCGCTGACAATCCAGGGCATGGGTGCCAGCAGGTTGCGTTCAAGCTGATCCTGGAATGGATCGTGATTGGTGAAAATGTGTTTGAAGTAAAAGTCTTCTGGGGCGAGTCTGCCACCTATTTCGACGCTGCCATATGCGGGCCATGAGGTTTCACCCAGGCGCTCAATCAGCGCAGCTGCGGCGGGCAAGGCATAGGCTGTGCTGAGCGTGTTGAGGGTATGAAACTTGCCTGCAGCATCATGCTGCACCAGGCGCTCAAGATTGAGAAACAGTCCTTGTTTACGTTCGGTGTTAAGCAACATGTTGTCGATCAGCACGACAGGCTGCCCATCGCATCGTGTCAGGCGAACATTTTCCCGGGCATAGCGATATTCGGAGCGATACCATTCGAGAATGTGGCCGATTTTGCCGCAACTGCAACTATTGTGGCCGTTCTCCGTATGCAGGCGGCGGTATACGCCGAACTCGTGCGTGTCCGGATCGTGGCCGACATGACTGGATTGCAGCAGCATCAGGTCTTTGCCGTGGTCTGCGTGCGGGCCGTGACGATCGACCGATACGATTCCACCCACGCGACCGTGATTGAAGGGGAAGACACCAAAGTGCTTGGCGAGCAGGATGATGGGCACGCCTTGGCTTTCATCGGAGCAAAAGGCTCGCGAGGGCATGATCCTGCCGCGGGTAAAACCTAGCTTGAGGCACCAGTTATAGAGCTTCGGCGCGAAAGTGCTGTAACACAGTGCCTGATTCTCGATGCGGAAAGATTGCAGCGCGCGGGTGATGCCGGAAGGATTGGAAAACATGCTTGTAGGGCCGGGAAGGTGATTAGAGTTTCCTGATATAATAACAAGTTATCCTTATTTCACCCTGCGCCTTGCGCGGTTTTCCGTCCTGTTTGTGGCCATGAAATTACAGTTCGATCGCTTTTCCCGTTTTCTGCCATTTTTGAGCTGGTTTCCGCTGACATCGGATACGGTCAAGATCAACTTCCTGGCAGGCCTGACCGTTGCCCTGGTGCTGATTCCGCAATCGATGGCGTATGCCCAGCTGGCCGGATTGCCAGCCTATTACGGCTTGTATGCGGCGTTTTTGCCGGTGGCGATCGGGGCCATGTTCGGTTCGTCGAACCAGTTGGCTACCGGCCCGGTGGCGGTGGTTTCCCTGTTGACCGCATCTGCGCTGGCAACGCTGGCAGCGCCTGGCAGCGATCAATTCATCGCGCTGGCCATCATGTTGACCTTGCTGGTGGGGTTGATCCAGTTGGCGCTGGGCGTGTTCAAGCTGGGTGTCATTGTCAACTTTCTTTCGCATCCGGTGATCGTCGGGTTTACCAACGCGGCAGCCATCATTATTGCCCTGTCACAGTTGTCGAAACTTCTCGGCGTTTCGATGGCGCGCAGCGAATCGTTTATCAACGATATTCTGGGCGTAATCAGGCAGATGGGCGACACACACTGGCCGACGCTGGCAATGGGTTTGGGCGCAATGACGCTGATGTGGGGGCTGAAGCGATATGCACCCAGGATGCCGGGTGTGCTGGTGGCCGTCATGTTGACCACAATTATTTCATGGGCGATCGGATTTGAGCAGAACTCAAAAGGCTCGGTGGCTCATTTGGCTGACGCTGAGCTTCGCACGCAGGTCGATAAAGTGGCGGTTGCGGTGGCGGAGGTGGATCGCCTGAATGCCGAAATTGCGGCAAAAAATGCTGCGCTCAACTCGGCCGTCAAGGAAAGTGGGCATGAGAGCATTGGGGCGGTGAAGCTCGAGGCTGAAGTGGCGCTGACGCGCCTGGCTTTGGCCAAGGCAGAGGGCGTGTCGGGCGATGAGCGTAAGACCATGCGCCGCATTCTCGTTGTGCGGCAGATTGATGAAAAGGGCAATACTGTCGCGATTTACCCAGCGGGCAAAGCACCTGCGGGGGTCAAGCTGGACACAGCCAACTACCGGATCCGTAAAGTTACACGGGATGGTGAGTTCAAGTTGATTGGAGGCGGTGAAGTGGTGGGAACCGTTCCGGAAGGTTTGCCGCCCATTTCCGCTCCAACCCTGGATATGGACAAACTGGTCGCGTTGTTGTCGGCGGCATTGGTGATTTCGCTGGTGGGCTTCATGGAGGCGATTTCGATTGCCAAGGCGGTTGCCTCAAAAACCAAGCAGCGTCTGGACCCGAATCAGGAACTGATTGGCCAGGGTATGGCGAATATCGTAGGTAGTTTCTCGCAGGCCTATCCATCCTCGGGCTCATTTTCGCGTACGGCAGTGAACGCCAACATGGGCGCAACCTCGGGGCTGTCGTCGGTGTTTACCTCGGTAATCGTGCTGGTCACGTTACTGTTCTTGACACCGTTGCTGTATCACCTGCCACAGGCTGTTCTGGCTGCCATCATCATCATGGCGGTGGGTGGCCTGGTGAATGTTCAGGCCATCAAGCATGCCTGGAAAACGCACAAGCATGACGGGATCGCTGCCGTTGTGACGTTTGCTGCGACGTTGTTGTATGCGCCTCATCTGGATAACGGCATCATGGTTGGCGCGGGGTTGGCCATCGTGCTGTTCCTGTACCGCACCATGAAGCCTCGGGTAGCCTTGCTGGGGCGCTACACGGATGGCACATTGCGTGACATCAAGGTCAATCCGGGCATGCCTACCAGCGAGCACGTCATGGCTTTACGTTATGACGGTTCGTTGTATTTTGCGAACGTGTCCTATTTTGAGGATGCTGTACTGGAAGGGTTGGCCGAGCGGCCCAATGCGAAATATGTCCTGATTGTGGGTGACGCCATCAATCAGCTCGATGCATCGGGCGAGGAGGTGGTGCATCACCTGATCGAACGCCTCAAGGCAGCAGGCATTACCTTGGTATTCTCGGGCTTGAAAAAGCAGGTGTTGGATGTGATGCGCAATACCGGCCTGTTTGATCTGATTGGTCAGGACAACATCTTCTCGACCGAAGGCCTGGCGATTACCGCAATTTATGAGCGTCTGGGTGATGCAGCCAAGGACGATTTGTTCTGCCCGGTAAAGCCAAAACCGGCTGCAGCCTGATCGGAGCCCCCCTTGGAAATCAATTCCATAACCAAAAAACTGCTGTTCAACACCATTCGCGTTGATACGGTGCTGGATGATGGCAGCGAGGGTTCGGGTACGGCCTTCGTGTTCAGTCACTCATCGAGCAGCGGGATGCATACTTTTGTCGTCACCAACCGGCATTTGGTAGAAGGTGTGCGTAGCGGCGGTTTGGTGTTTACCCAGAAAAAACACGGCCAGCCGGCCCTGGGTGAACGCTTCCAAATCAATATCAACGATTTTTCACACGCATGGTTTCTGCATCCGGATTCCGAGGTGGACATCGCTATTATCCCGTTGCGTCCGCTGGAACAGGCGGCACGTGACCAGGGTGTTGAACTGTACTATCACGCAATCGATAGCCATTTGGCGCCCGATGCCGCCGCCTTGCGTGCGCTTGATGCGATGGAGCAGGTGATTTTCATCGGCTACCCCAGCGGAGTGTGGGATCAGATCAACCTGATGCCGATCATGCGCCGTGGCACCACGGCCACACCAATGGAACTGAATTTCGAAGGCCGTCCGGAGTTTCTGATTGATGCGGCGGTCTACCCCGGCTCCAGCGGCAGCCCGGTGTTCGTTTATCAGCCGGACGCCCTGCGCCCGGCGCAATCCGGCGGCGGCAAAAAGTTCCTCTTCGCCGGCGTGGTCGCGGCGGTGTTCTTCCGCGAAGAAGCCAATCAGCTGGTGCCGCTTCCGGTGCCCGCCAACAATCAGCCCATGGTGATGGGGTCGGAAATGATCGATCTGGGTCTGGTTATCAAGGCGGATGCGGTCATGGCGGCCGTCCATGCCTATCTGCGCGAAGCCTCCTGACGCGCCCGGCTATAACCCATAACCAAACCTGATGATTCCTGTCATCAACATTCATTGTTAATGATGGATGGTTTTATTTAAAGTGGCGGTGAACTGTTGCCGGAACGGCAGTAAAAACAGACCGATATTTTAAATATGGCGCGCGCCCGGGACCCGGGGCGAGCGCGGGGGAGCTGCGATGGATGTAAGCAATCTGCTGATACCTGCGGTGCTGTTTTTTGCCCTGGGGTTTCTGGCGCAAGGGGTCAAATCCGATCTCAAATTCCCTCCTGAATTTGCCAAGGCACTGTCCATCTACCTGCTGATTGGTATTGGCCTGAAGGGGGGCATTGAGCTTGCTCATGCGAATCTGGCTGCAGCTGCTGAAGCGGTGATGGCTGCATTGGTTCTGGGTTTTGTGCTGCCGATCGTGGCTTACGCCATCCTGCTGGCCGGTCGTCTCGACAAGCTCAATGCCTCGGCCATCGCTGCGCACTATGGCTCGGTCAGCGCGGGGACCTTTCTTACGGCGATAGCCTATCTCAACGCGCAAAATATCGAGTACGAGACGTATCCGGTCATCATGCTGGCGATCATGGAATCGCCAGCCATTATTGTCGGCCTCCTGCTGGCGCGTTTTTCGCGAGGTAGTCGTGGAACGGGCGAGGAGAATGCACGCGAAAACCACATGGGCGAACTGCTGCGCGACGCGTTTACCAATGGCAGCGTGATTTTGTTGTTTGGCGGCATGGTCATTGGTTTTGTCGTCAAACCGGAATCGCTTGCCACGATCACGCCCTTCTTCGGCATGATGTTCATGGGCGCGCTCTCGTTGTTTTTGCTGGAAATGGGCATGGAGGCCGGCAAGCGCATCGGTGAATTCAAGCGCATCGGCTGGTTTCTGGTGGCATTTGGCGTACTGATGCCCTTGATTGGCGGTGCGGCCGGGCTACTGGTCGGTCACTATTGGCTGGAGTTCGGGGTGGGTGGCGTATTGCTGGTGGCCGTGTTGGGCGCTTCGGCGTCTTATATCGCGGTGCCGCCGGCAATGCGTCTGGCCATTCCGGAGGCTAACCCGTCCTATTATTTAACGCTATCGCTCGGGGTGACGTTTCCGTTCAACTTGATTGTTGGCATCCCGATTTACCATTATTTTGCAGCCCGTCTGGCGGGTGTGTGAACAGGATCCGACATGCCTCAATTTCACGCCATGAAGCTCATCAATATTGTCGCCAACGCAGCTCTGGAAGAGCGGTTGATTAATATTGCCGAGGCACATGGCACCTCAGGCTATACGATACTGGAGGCCCGTGGTGCAGGCAGTGCGGGCTTGCAGACCGGCGCGCTGGAAGGGGGAAGCAATATCCTGTTCATGCTTATCATTAGCGCGTCCAGGCTGGACGAAATGATGGTTGATATTGAAAAACTGATGAAGCGTGGGCACCACTTGGCATGCTTTGTATCGGATACCCAGGTGATGCGCCGCGAGAAATATGAGCATTGAGGTGAATCAGGATCGGGGCTGCGCGAGCAGATTGTCGGCTTCGGACATGACGAAATCGAGAAAGGCCTGTGCCACGGCAGAAAAACGCTTGGCGGGCCGGTGCACGGCGTACCAGTGACGCAGGATCGGGAATCCTTGCACATCCAGGATGGCCAGCCGGTCGAGTGCGCTTTCCATTTCAAGTGTGTGGATCGAAACCACGCCCAGTCCAAGCCCGGCCTGTACGGCCTGTTTGATGGCTTCGTTGCTGCTCATTTCCATGGCGGTCGTCAGACGTATGCCCGCAGCATCAAAAAACCGTTCGGCCGCCATGCGGGTACCGGAGCCTGGTTCGCGGCTGATAAAGCTTTCGTCCGCCAGGCGGGCAGGTGATATGGCGCGCTCCTGTGCCAGGGGATGATTGGGCGCGGCAATCACCACCAGTGGATTTTCCATAAAAGGATGGGCAACCAGGTTCGATTCTTCAGGCGGCTGGCCCATGATGGCGAGATCTTTGTCGGTTTCGCACAATTGGGCGAGAATGTGCTCCCGGTTGCTGACGTCCAGGCTGACCTTGACACCGGGATAACGCTGGCAAAATGTGGCCAGAAGGCGTGGCGCAAAATAATTGGCGGTACTGGCGACAGTGATATTCAGTTGTCCACGGCGAACACCACGCATTTCCTCAAGTTCGAGTTGGGCCTCTTGGACTTGTACCAAAATTCCCTGTGCATGGTGGTACAGCGTTCGTCCGGCATCTGTCAGACGGATTTTTTTACCAACCTGGTCGAACAGCGGCATGCCAGCCTGTTCTTCCAGTTGCCGGATTTGCATGGAAACAGCAGGTTGGGATAGATGCAATTCCACGGAGGCGCGAGTAAAACCTGTCAGTCTCGCGGCCGCTTCAAACACTTGAAGTTGGCGCAGGGTAATGTGCATCGGTAGACCATAAGCATTAGTTATGTAATTCATTATGAATCCCGATTGTTAATTATGCAATTGTGCAGATATGGTTACGGTCCCGTCATGGCCTTTGTTGGCTGTGACTGTGTAATGAAGGAAGCTTTGAACAAGTCCTCTAGCCACAGGTGCAGGGGGTTTTGTTCAGGGTTTCCTGAGGGCTTGGTTTTGTGCAGCAAGGCAACCAGGTATTAAGGGTTTGGAATTTTTGTCTGAATCAGCAAGCTAAGGAGCAAATAATGGCAGTGAAGACCTATCAGGCCGGGGTAAAAGAATACCGGCACACTTACTGGATGCCGGAATACACCCCGCTGGATACCGACCTCCTGGCGTGTTTCAAAATCACCCCGCAGGCGGGTGTGGACCGTGAAGAGGCTGCTGCTGCTGTTGCTGCAGAATCGTCCACGGGTACCTGGACCACTGTGTGGACCGACCTGTTGACGGACATGGACTACTACAAGGGCCGTGCCTATCGCATTGAGGACGTCCCGGGCGACGATGCCTGCTTCTACGCATTTATCGCCTACCCGATCGATCTGTTCGAAGAGGGTTCAGTGGTCAACGTGTTCACCTCGTTGGTGGGCAACGTGTTCGGCTTCAAGGCCGTGCGTGCTCTGCGTCTGGAAGACATCCGCTTCCCGATCGCCTACGTCAAGACCTGCGGCGGCCCACCCCTGGGCATCCAGGTTGAGCGTGACGTGATGAACAAGTACGGTCGTCCGATGCTGGGCTGTACCATCAAGCCGAAGCTGGGTCTGTCCGCCAAGAACTACGGCCGCGCCGTGTACGAATGTCTGCGCGGCGGTCTGGACTTCACCAAGGACGACGAAAACGTCAACAGTCAGCCGTTCATGCGTTGGCGTCAGCGTTTCGATTTCGTGCAGGAAGCCACCCTGAAAGCCGAAGCTGAAACTGGCGAGCGCAAGGGCCACTACCTGAACGTGACTGCTTCGACCCCGGAAGAGATGTACAAGCGTGCCGAGTACGCAAAAGAAATCGGCGCACCGATCATCATGCACGACTACATCACCGGTGGTTTCTGTGCCAACACAGGTCTGGCCAACTGGTGTCGTGAAAACGGCATGCTGCTGCATCTCCACCGTGCCATGCACGCCGTGGTTGACCGTAACCCGCACCACGGTATTCACTTCCGCGTGCTGACCAAGATTGCCCGTCTGTCAGGTGGTGACCACCTGCACACCGGCACCGTCGTCGGCAAGTTGGAAGGCGACCGCGCTTCGACGCTGGGCTGGATCGATCTGCTGCGTGAGTCCTTCATTCCGGAAGACCGCAGCCGCGGCATCTTCTTCGACCAGGACTGGGGTTCCATGCCTGGCACGTTCGCGGTTGCATCCGGTGGTATCCACGTATGGCACATGCCTGCGCTGGTTAACATCTTTGGTGATGACTCCGTGCTGCAGTTCGGTGGCGGTACGCTGGGTCACCCCTGGGGTAACGCTGCAGGTGCTTGCGCCAACCGCGTGGCGCTGGAGGCTTGTGTTCAGGCGCGCAACGAAGGCCGTGAGATTGAGAAGGAAGGCAAGGAAATTCTTACCGCCGCCGCTGCCAACAGCCCCGAACTCAAGATCGCCATGGAAACGTGGAAAGAGATCAAGTTCGAGTTTGACACCGTCGACAAGCTGGACATCGCGAACAAGTAAGGAGCAACGAACTGGAAGTGTGGACGGGATTCCTCCTGCCATTACTTCCAGATCCGTTCCTAATTTATTGAAAGGAAATAAACATGGCTGTTCAAGTTTACAAAGCCGGGACCAAGTACGAGACGTTTTCTTATTTGCCCGTGATGACGGCAGACCAGGTCCGTCGCCAGATTGCTTATTGCATTAGCCAGGGTTGGAACCCGTCGGTTGAGCATACGGAGAAAGGCACGTCCGCCACCAGCAACTACTGGTACATGTGGAAACTGCCCTTCTTCGGCGAGCAGTCGGTCGACAGCGTGCTGACCGAGCTGGATGCATGTCATCGCGAATTCCCTGACCAGCTGGTGCGTTTTGTCGCTTATGACAACTATGCGCAAAGCCAGGGCATGAACTTCGTGGTGTATCGCTAAAAAGCAATATGGCGCCAGTGCCAGGCACTGGCGCCAAGCAGGATGGTTGTATTCCAAGTTCTGTTTGTTGAGGTCGCGATTACGCGTAATCGCGACCTCAACAAACCCGTTAGATTCGAGGTAAGTGATGACACTAACCACCGACAGCACCGCCACCGCGACCCTTTCCGGCCGTGAGTTGGCATTGAATCGCCGCAAGGCCATGGCATTACATGGCAAGACCGGCGTGACGAAAACTGCGTCTGTCATGCCGGCCCGGTCCGCAGCTTCGCGCGTTGAACCTGCAGCAGCCCGTGCGGCTGAATCAGGCCAGAGCAAGGCGTCTTCAGTGTCGGCATCCGATGCGTCCATCATGGCACAAGCCCGGGTGGCAGTTGCCGCCAACGGCCGTAGCGCCAGTCGTGCACGTCGCGAAGCGCTGAGCACGTCAGGCAAGGCTGCGTTGCAGCCTACCGCAGCACGCCCGAGTGGTCGCGTCCGCCCGAAGCCACAGACTGATGCGATGGCCTCGGCGGCTGTCGCCGATACACCGGCAAAGGGCTGCGGTTGCGGTTGCAATGGCGCCAAAGGCGGCTGTGGTGATACTCCGTCTTCGACGGGCATGATGCCTGCTGCTGCCATATCGCCTGCCTCGGATGTTCCGCGGAAAGCAACAGAGCCGACGGGCCGCGCGTTAGCACGCGCACGTCGTGCAGCGCTGTCTCAGGATGGCAAGGCCGGCCTCAAGCGTGTGGCGCAAGCGACCAAGATAGCTTCCTCCATGCCGGGCCAGGACTGGCAGGCAGCCATTTCCAAGGGTGCAACCGGTCGTCAAAAAGCCATGCAGCGTCGTGTGGTGCAATCGCTGGCTGGCAACATCAAGCCGGCCAAGGAGACGCGCCCCGCTGGACGCATGCGTGCCCGTCTGGAAACGCCCGCTCCGGCCAAGGTTGAAGAAGGCCATACCCTGTCGGGTAGTGGCGTGACGGGCACCATGGTTGAGCGCAGCAAAAAAGTCACCGGCAATGAGCCAGGCTCCTGCCGTGCTGTGACGGGCACCGAATACATCGGTGTCGAGCAATACGAAACGATGTGTAGTTCACGACCCTCGGCTGCGCCTGGCAAAGTCGGCGTAAGCCACACGATCGGTGAACGCAAGGTGACGGGTACCGAAGTGGGTCGCGCGGCCAATGTTACCGGTGACGAGCCGGGCAACTGCCGCGGCATTACGGGCACCGAATATCTGGCAGCCGAACGTTACGACGAAATGTGCTCTAGTCGTCCCGCGCCGTCGCCTGCCAAGGTGGCGCTGTCGGATACGTCCAAGGGCAAGCATGTCACCGGCACCTCGGTAAGCCGTTCGGGCAAGGTTACGGGCAATGAACCGGGATCGAATCGTCCCATTACCGGAACCGATTACGCGGTGCCGACTAATGGCGCCACGGCTCCCGACAAAGTGATGCTGACGCATACCAGCCACGGCAAAACCGTGAGCGGAACGGCGGTTGGCCACTCGTCAAAGATTACTGGCGATGAGAATGGCAGCTGCCGTGGCATCACGGGGACCGAGTATCTTGCGCAGGAACAGTTCACCGCCGTGTGCAGCACCTCTGCTCCCGAAGCGCCGCGCAAGGTCAGCGTGATGTCTTCACGTGGCAACCAGCCGGTTTCCGGCACCGCAGTCGGTCGCTCCGGCAACGTGACGGGTGATGAGCCTGGCTCATGCCGCAGCATTACGGGTTCGCAGTACTACACCGCGGGAAGCTTCGGTGCGCTGTGCGATTCCGCTTCACCGAAAAAGGTTTCGACGATGCAAACCCTGGCTGGTCGTACGTTGACCGGCACGGAGGTAGGCCGCAGCCCAAAGGTGTCCGGTGACGAGATGGGTGGGTGCAAACCCGTCACCGGTACTGAATATATCGGCGCAGACCAGCAGCGTGCTGTCTGTGCCGTAAGCACCCCCGTGGCACCGGTTGCCAAGGTTGCAGTTGATCAAACCTGGCGCGGCCAGTCCGTCACGGGTACTTATGTGGGACGCTCGGGACTCGTGACGGGTGATGAGTCGGGTGGTTGTTCTCCGATTAGCGGCACCCCTTATATCGGTCGCGGTCAGTTCAGCGGTTTCTGCGAAGCGCCTGCGCTTCAGGCACAGGAAGCCATTATTCGCTCAAGTGCAGTGATACCTGCTGCAGCTGTAACCGGGGATCGTCCCGGTGCGGGAGGTTCGGTAATGACGGGTGACGAGCGTGGCGCCTGTGAAGTCGTGAGCGGCACCCCCTATCTGGGTGTCGACAACACGACTTCACAATGTGCAACCAGCGGTCGGTTCGTGGCACGCGGCAAGTCGCAAATTGAAATGACGCGTCAACCTGCGCCGCTGGATTTCAGCATCAGCACGCCGGCGCGCGCCGCCCAGCAAAAGCAGTTCAGCGACGTGACGGGCTCGGCCTACAACAGCGAGCGCATCACTGGCCCGGTGAACAAGGCGGGGGGCCTGATTACGGGCACCCCCGAATTTCGCCACCGTGATGCAACTGCCGGCCAGGCTGTTCAAGCGGACGCTATTGCTGCGATAGCAGCGGCTCGCCGACTGACAGGCGAAGGCAGCCAGGCCGGACGCCAGGTGACGGGTGACGCATGGGATGCGATGAGCAAAGTGACGGGAACAGAGGGCGCGTCGAGTATGTCGCGCAACCCCTCGGCACGTGGCAACCCGCGTGGTACGGGCATGAACGCAGCGCTGTTCCGCGAGGTGGTCGAGACCCCTGTGGTACCGGACAGCCGCATTACGGGCTCGTCTGGCAACACCGGTAAAGGCTCGCTGGTCACCCTGTCGGGTGGTGCGCGCGGTTAAGGCTTGAACAATGAACACGCGTAAACGACTTGCTGCGATGCGTAATGCCGGAGCACTCTGCCAGCCAGAGTCACTCCAAAACACGGCGTGCGTCATCGGATCGGGTCAGCGCTGTGAACATGCGCTGGTCGACCAGGAGTTGAATCGCCGTCTGTATGCCTACGAAAACAAGGTACGCGGACGCTTTTCACCCATCGTCGATACGTTGAAAACGCTGTCGGCCTTCCAGCACGAACTGGATTTTGTGGCACGCGCCCAGCGTGTGGCGCAGGACAAGTTGGGTTACACCTTGCCGCTGCATTTGCTGGAAAACGCCTGGTCGGCCGGACTGGATTTGCGCGCCCTGCATTCCTACTGCGTGTTCCGCAGTTTCAAGGAATGCATCGAGCAGACCGAGGCTGACCAGATGCCCTGGCGTGACAGGATGTCGATTGATGCGGCCTTCATTCAGTCGTGCGGCTACCACACGCTGGATATCAGCCCGTGTGCTGACGGTCGGCTGCAGGGCTTGCTGCCATTTGTATTCCGCATGGCATCGAACGATGCCGTGTATGTAAAAGCGTATGCCGGCGCGCTGTTTGACGTCGAAGGCGATGTGGCAGACTGGACCCAGCGCGAGTTGCTGCGTTTGTCGGGCGGCATTCCGGGCGGCGAAAGCGGCAATTATTTGAAGATCGCGGTGTATCACTACAGCACCTCGAATCCGTGTCAGCAGGGTTGCGCGGCGCATGGCAGCAATGATGGCCTCGCCACGCAGGCAGCAACAGACCGCCTGGCTGAGTTGCGCGGCGCGATCGAAAACACGTATGGCCGGGGTGCTGCACCAGACACCTTGATGATCGGGATGGACACCGACACCGACGCGATCCGGGTGCACCTGCCCGACAGCGAAAGTGCGAACTGCCCGATGCGGTTTGTCGAAAGTGCGTCGCTCTTCCACGAGACGCTGGGCATGAGCGCAGCAGATGCGCAGCGTGCAGTTGAACAGGCAATCGTTCAGGCTGAAAAAAACTGTGGTATTCAGCCGGGCATGCGCAAGCTGATTACCCGCTTGCTGGAAGCGAACTTGTCGCAGATCCAGTATGTGATCCAGCATCACGAAGGGCGTTACGCCGTGATCGGTCACAACGAACGCTTCATCTGCGCCGGTGAAGCGATGAGCGAACTGCAACTGCGCAACAAGTTTTACTTTGCCCATCTGGACACGGTGGAAGAAGGCGCGCCGGACATGGATGTGGGGATCAAGATTTTTACCGGGCTGAATGTTGTCCGGGGGCTGGCGGTGCCGGTGCTGGTGCACTTCCACTATTCGTCACGGGTGCCGGGCGCACGCGAACGCGCAGTGGCACGGTGCAAGCGCGTTCAGGCCGCCATCCAGGATCGCTACCCGCAGCTGCACCAACAGGGCATGCTGCATTGCCAGATGGCGGTAAGCGATTCGGAGGGCAGCGAACGCTGCACATTTATTGAAGATGTTGTCCAGCAAGCGGGACATTGAACGGAATGAGTCGCTAAGGCAGCCTTATGAGAATCATGAAAGTCGAGAAAACGCTGGTATCGACGAACCGGATCAATGGATTCGGTCACCGTCCTCTGCTGGTGGTGCAGGAAAAAGAAGGTGGTGTTCGCAGTGTCGCGGTCGACGCGGTGGGATGCATCCCCGGCGACTGGGTCATCTGCGTGGGATCGTCGGCAGCACGTGAGGCAGCGGGCAGCAAGGAATTTCCGTCCGACCTGACGATTGTTGGCATTATCGACCACTGGACGGCTGATAAAGCCTGATGGAGTTGTTTTAATGGAAATCATGCGCGTCATGGATGAGTTGGTCTGTACCCAGCGCATCCCGGGTTTGAAAGCAGCGTCGCTGCGAGTGCTCGAAACTCAGGCGGGTGGATTGCTGGTGGCGTCTGACCCGGTCGGCGTGCCGATTGGGAAATGGGTGTTTACCGCGAGCGGCAGTGCAGCACGGTGGGCAATGCCGGACCCGAATGTAATGACCGACTTGACGATTTGCGGAATTATCGACAATTGGAATAAGTGAGTTTTAAGAGTAGGGGCAAGGGAAGGCGTGGTTGGCGCGATTGCCCTTGGAATTTGTAGTAAAAATTTCATTATTAACTTTGTGATAGAAGGAGTAACAAAATGGCTGAACGTATGGGTGTTGCGCTGGGCATGATTGAAACCCGTGGTCTGGTTCCCGCGATTGAAGCGGCTGATGCCATGACCAAGGCCGCAGAAGTGCGTCTGATCGGTCGTCAGTTTGTGGGTGGTGGTTATGTGACCGTGCTGGTTCGCGGCGAGACCGGCGCAGTCAACGCTGCCGTTCGCGCTGGTGCCGATGCATGCGAACGCGTGGGTGACGGCCTGGTTGCTGCCCACATCATCGCTCGCGTACACGGCGAAGTGGAAGGCATTCTGCCGACCGCACCGAGCGCCTGATTGCTTTAAATCTCGGCGTTTTAAAGTTCGTAACAAGCATTGAATTTAGGAGAAAAGAATGGCTAGCGTGTCTGGAGTTGCCCTTGGCATGATTGAAACCCGTGGTCTGGTTCCCGCGATTGAAGCGGCTGATGCCATGACCAAGGCCGCAGAAGTGCGTCTGATCGGTCGTCAGTTTGTGGGTGGTGGTTATGTGACCGTGCTGGTTCGCGGCGAGACCGGCGCAGTCAACGCTGCCGTTCGCGCTGGTGCCGATGCATGCGAACGCGTGGGTGACGGCCTGGTTGCTGCCCACATCATCGCTCGCGTACACGGCGAAGTGGAAGGCATTCTGCCGACTTCGCCTGACGCGGGTGGTGGTGGTCGCGACGCTGAAATCACGTCGACCCGCAGCTAAGTCGTCGCCAGATGAGCGTTGATCCCCGGACTCTGGGCTGGCTTACACGTGCTTTGACGCACGAGATGAGCGCAGTCCAGCAATACTTGGCGCAAAGCGTACTGGCGCGCCTGTGGGGGGATTATGCGCTTTCATCGCAGTTGCGACGTGAGGCGCTGGAAGAGTTGCAGCACGCCGAGCGCTTGATGGAACGCCTGATTGTGTTGGGCGTGGCACCTTCTGCCGGCAATCTGCCGCCGGCCCGTCTGGGGCGAACGGTTGATGACATGCTGGCAGCGGATCGGGTGCTGGAAGTGGACGCGGTTCGTCTGTATGACGAAGCCGTTACCCATGCGCGGCGCATGCGTGATGCTGACAGCGTGGCTTTGCTCGAAGGTATTTTGGCCGAAGAGCTGGCACATGTTCGCGAGCTGGACGGCATGGCTGCCGAGCGTACGCTGCATGGCTGACATAGTGGAAGGTTGGGAAGCCCGGGGCAAGCCGCCGACGCTGTTCCGTCGTTTCAGCTTCGAACGCTATAGCGACACGCGCGCCTTTCTCGATGCGGTGGCGGCATTGTCCGAAGCGGCTGGCCTGCACCCGCAGAACATCAATTTCGCCAGCACCTACGTGAATATCACGCTGGAGTCGGGTGAAGGCGGTGAGCTGGGCGAAGCTGAACTGGGTCTCGCCCAACGTATCAATACGTTGTATCCACGACCGGAAGGCTGAGAATGGCAACTCACATCATTGCTGTCATCAACCAAAAAGGCGGCGCGGGTAAAACGACGGTGTCGATGAATCTGGCGGCAGGCCTGGCCAGGCGTGACGACACGCTGGTACTGGACCTCGACCCTCAGGCTTCTTCACGGCAGTGGGCCAGTTTGGGCAGTGCGCCCTTCCCGGCCACGGTCAAACAAATCAGCGGCAAGTGGGACGCCAAGACCCTGCACCAGAATTACAAGGCCTATCGCCATCTGGTGCTGGATTGCCCCCCCTCGCTTGAGAGTCATGCTTCGTTACAGGCATTGCGTGCCTGCGATGTGGCGCTGATTCCAGTATTGCCTTCGCCGATCGATCTGTGGGCCAGCCTCAGGCTGCCGCAGGAAATCGAAGAAGCGAGAAAAACCAACAAACGCTTGAAGGCATTTCTGGTGTTGAATCAGCTGGAACCGAAGAGCGCGCTTTCCGCGGCGATGCACGATGCCATTGCCGAATTTGGCATTCCGGTGCTCGAAACAGGTATTCGGCGCCGCGCGATTTACCGCAGTGCAGCGCTTGAAGGGGTTTCGGTTTATCAATTGGGCAGCCGGGGTGCTTTGGCCGCTGCTGAAATGGAAGCCATCATTAATGAGGTGATTGCATCATGACGAATTTAAAAGACAAACTATCCGCCAGCGTACGTCAGGCCAAGGCCGAGCAACAGCCGGCAGCGAAGCCGGTGGCCAGCAAACCTGTTGCTCCTGCTGCGCCAAAAAAATCCCCACTTAAAAAAGCCGCACCCAAGAAGGCTGTTGCCAAGCCTGCTGCGCCCAAGGCCGTCGTTAAAAAACCGGCGGTCTCCAAGCCGGCCCCGGCGAAATCGATTGCTTCGGGTGTTGCCGATAGCGGCACAGCCTTGTTTCCGGACCGTGTCTGGCCCGACTGAATACAATCATTGCAGGTAAACCGTCATGCGTAATGATCCCTTTTTCCGTACCTATTCTCCGCGCCAGGAAGCCATGGCCCGCGTGGCACAGTCCGAGCAGAACGCGATGACGCGCCCTGCTTCAACGGCAGCCGCGCCCACATCGGATCTTCTCGCACCCTACATGTTGCAGAACGAGCCTTACTATCGTTCCGTATCCGACGAAGTGGAAATGTATGAAGCTGCGTATTCGGTGCGTATGCCGATGATGCTGAAGGGGCCCACTGGCTGTGGCAAGACCCGTTTTGTCGAATACATGGCGTGGAAGCTCCAAAAGCCGCTGATCACGGTGTCATGTAACGAAGACATGACGGCGTCCGATCTGGTCGGACGCTTCCTGCTGGATGCCAATGGCACCCGTTGGCAGGACGGCCCACTGGCAATGGCTGCCCGGCATGGTGCCATCTGCTACCTCGACGAAGTGGTCGAGGCGCGCCAGGATACCATCGTGGTGATCCACCCGCTGACTGACTCAAGGCGTGTGCTGCCTTTGGAGAAAAAAGGTGAAATCATCAATGCTCACCCGGATTTCCAGGTTGTCATTTCGTACAATCCCGGCTATCAGTCGTTGATGAAGGATTTGAAGCAGTCGACCAAACAGCGTTTTGGCGGTCTCGACTTCAATTACCCAGCGCATGACGTTGAAGCCGAAATCGTGGCGCATGAATCCGGTGTAACGATCGACGTGGCCAAGAATCTGGTGCACATTGCTGAACGTGCACGCAACCTCAAAGGTCATGGTCTCGACGAAGGTTTGTCAACGCGGATGCTGATCTACGCAGGCTCGTTGATCGCCAAGGGCGTGGCCCCGCTGGCAGCGTGCCGTGTTGCGCTGGTGCGTCCAATCACGGACGATCCGGATATGCGCGACGCCCTCGACTCCGCCGTTACAACGTACTTCTAAGCTGCGGCGCGACACCGGCTTGGCCGGTGTCGCGCACCCAAACCGAATTCCATGGCCATCCATCTCGAAGAATATCAAGAGGTTCTCGATGACCTGCCGCATGACGCGCAGGAGGTTCTACGCGCCTCGTGGAACGAGGCGGCGCGGATGTTTTCTTCGCGTGGGCTGGATAACTACCTGAAAGGCGCGGTTGCGCTACACAATCTGGGACGCGGCGAAGAACTCGTCGTGACCTACATCCAGGAAATGCCGGAAGTCAGCCGTGCCATCGGTGAAGACGTGTTGCCCGATGTCGTCAATTTCCTGATGGCCATGGCGTCGAAAACATCGGGCCATATATTGACGCTGATTGTGGCCACGGCCCCCCTCGCAGCGCAGCGCTTGGGTGATGAAAATCTGTTTCGCGCCTACCTCAACGTGTTGGAGATTGTGCTCGCACAGGCACCGCGTGGTCTCCGGCCGATGCTGGAAAACCTGGAGCGCTTGCTGTCGCAACTGACGCTCGGCGGCTTGCGTCGCTGGGTGCAATGGGGCGCGCAAGCGTACAAGGTCGACTTTGAAGGGCAAGCCGCTTACTTTTCCCTGAGCACTCCCGATTCGATGGGCGTGTTACAGCAGCAGCGCAAGGGCACCCTGTTCGTGGATGTACAGCGGCGGCTGAATATTTATTTACGCGCCATGTGGGGCCGCGATTTCTTTCTGCGCCCCACTTCCGGTGACTATGAAACCCGTGAGGGCATGAAGCCCTATATCGAACACTTCGTCATCTACATTGCTGATGCGTTCGACGACTTCAAGCCGTTTGGCGACGACACACCGGACGAAGCAAAAATCCCGGGTCTTGAGCTCTATCGAGCTGCCGCCAACCACTGCGCCGCCCATCTGGTTCACACTGGTGAGCCGCTCTCGATGCAGATGCTCAATACGACGCAGATTGGCATTATCGAGACGATCGAAGATGCCCGCGTGGAAGAGCTTGCCTGCCGGGATTTTCCGGGTATGCGTGCATCGTGGCTGAGGTTGCACCCCCCACTCGATACCAGTGAGCCACAATGCGCCGGCGATCTGTTGAATCGCCTGGCGCGTGCGCTGCTCGACCCGGATTCGGCCGATCCGCATCCGTGGGTACAGGAGGGTGTTGAGCTGTTCCGCGCCGAACCCGACCTTTCCACCAATCAGGCCAGCTGGAATATTGGTGTGGCGCTGGCCCACTCGCTGGGCCAGATCCCGTTGCCAGAATTCAATGCGCGCACTGATGTGTTGCGCATCATTTATCGTGACGACAACCGCACGGTATGGGAATCGGAAGAATACGACCTCGACGCCGCGCTGGAAGCGACCTGGGGAGGCAAGCAGACGCGCAAGAAGGTCTCTCTGATGGAAATGGTCAACGAGACCAACAACGAGTATGCAGGCGATGACGCGGAAGAAATATGGGTCCTCGAAACACCGTTCTTCCTTGACCAGGAAGGCGTGACCATCAACGAGCTGGAAGGTCGGCCCCCGATCTCCGACCCCTACCATTACCACGAGTGGGATTACCAGATCCAGCTCGAACGCCCAAGCTGGGCCACGGTGCTGGAACGCCGCCCCCCGCTGGGTGAGCTCGATGTGATCGAGCAGATCATCACCGACAACAAGCCGGTGATCTCGCGGCTGAAGTATCTGATCGAATCCATGATTCCTCAGGCGATGCAGCGTATCCGGCGGCAGGAAGACGGCGACGAACTCGACATCAACGCAGCGGTTCGCGCGATGACCGATATCCGCATGGGGCTGCAACCCGACCCCCGCATCATGATGCGCTACAAGCGCAACGTGCGTGATCTCGCCGTGATGGTGTTGCTCGACATGTCGGAGTCGTCCAACGACAAGGTGCGCGGACATGACTACAGCATCATGGACCTGACGCGCGCAGCGACGGTATTGCTGTCCGATGCGCTCGACCGCATTGGTGATCCGTTTGCATTGCACGGCTTCTGCTCGGATGGCCGTCACGACGTGCACTACTACCGCTTCAAGGATTTCGATCAGCCCTACAACGATCTGGTAAAAGCACGCCTGGCTGGCCTCAAGGGATCGTACTCCACACGCATGGGGGCTGCGCTGCGCCATGCCGGTGAGCAGCTCAAGTTGCAGCCGAAAAACAAGAAAGTCCTGTTCATCATCACCGATGGTGAACCTGCCGATAACGATGTGCGCGATCCGCAGTACCTGCGCTTCGACACCAAGCGTGCGGTCGAAGAACTGGCGCGCGCCGGCATCACCGTCTATGCGCTGAGCCTCGATCCGCACGCCGATCAATATGTGGCACGCATTTTCGGCGCCAAGAACTTTACCGTGCTGGACAAGGTTGAACGCCTGCCGGAAAAATTACCGATGCTGTACATGGGCCTGACCCGTTGAGCGACAGAACCATGCATATCAGCCTACGCACTTTCATTTTCATGGACGCGCTGCAACCGCAGCTCGCGTCCTATCTCGCCACCTCTTCGCAGGGGTTTTTGCCGGTGCCCGGCGATGCCTGCCTGTGGGTCGAGGTCTCACCCGGTATGGCGGTACATCGGTTATCCGACATTGCGCTCAAGGAAACCAATGTTCACCTGGGTGAGCAGGTGGTGGAGCGCTCCTTCGGCTCAATGGAAATCCACTATCGCAACCAGAGCGAAGTCATGGAAGCCGGCGATACGATTTTGCGGCAGTTGAAAACCACCATGGATACGCGCATGGCCTGCAAAATCCACTGGAACGAGGTCATCTGCGGCATGACGCCGGATCACACTACGCTGATCAACCGCCAGTTGCGCAAGGGCTCGATGATTCTGCCGGGCAAGTCCATGTTCATTCTCGAAGTCGAGCCTGCGGGCTATGCTGTATATGCCGCCAATGAAGCAGAAAAGGCCGCACACATCACGCTGGTGGACGTTAAACCGTTCGGCAACTTTGGACGCTTGACCATGATGGGTTCCGAGGCCGAGGCCGAGACGGCGCAACGCGCGGCCGTGCAAGCCATCGAAAATCTTAACAAGCAAGCTCGCCGGGTCACCGAGGGCTGACATGATTCCGCATGTCGGCGGCTCGACGCGTCGATTTGTTGGTGACGAGCCTGCCGATGTCGTGCGCGCGGCAGACATTTTGCGCGCGGGCGGGCTGGTCGCTTTTCCCACCGAAACCGTTTATGGATTAGGTGCGGATGCCACGAATGATGCAGCCGTGGCAAAAATTTTCGCTGCCAAGGGGCGTCCGTCCGACCATCCGCTGATTGTGCATATCGCATCCGCAGATGAACTGCCGCAATGGGCGAGCGACATACCCGAGACAGCATGGACACTTGCTGCACAATTTTGGCCTGGCCCGCTGACGCTGATCCTGAGTCGAATTCCCGGCGTGGCAGTAGCGGCCAGCGGTGGCTTGGATACTATCGGCTTGCGCGTGCCAGGGCACTCTGTTGCGCAAGCGCTTCTGCAGGTTTTTGGTGGCGGTATTGCAGCGCCTTCAGCCAATCGATTTGGCCACATCAGCCCGACCTGCGTTGATCATGTGCTCTCCGAACTGGAGGGGCGGATCGAAGCGGTTCTCGATGGTGGTCCGTGCGCGGTTGGGCTGGAGTCGACCATACTCGACCTGAGCGGTCCCCTTCCCCGGGTACTGAGACCAGGGGCGGTAACACTTCCCATGCTGGAGGCAATCATGGGCAAGCTGGACGAAACCCCTTCCATCGAGGCGCCCAGAGCGCCTGGCAGTCTGGAGGCACACTATGCCCCCGCTACACCGCTTCGTCTGGTGATGCCGACTGCTCTGGACGCAGAGCTTGCCAGGCTAGCCGCAGCAGGGCCGGTCGTCGTGCTGGCACGGCACGAGCCTCAATCGCATGCCAGGTGCCGCTGGATAAGGATGCCGACCGATGCAGTTGAGTATGGACATGATTTGTATGCCCGGCTGCGTGAGGCCGATGCGCTGGGATGCATGAATATTCTGATTGAGACCCCTCCGGAAGGTGCGGAGTGGGTGGCTGTGAACGATCGATTGCGGCGCGCTGCTGTGGGCTCGGGCGGGGCTCCTCTGTAAGGAGTAGAGGCCAAGCCGTGGCTGCCGTTACAATCGGGGTCACAGCTCACCGTATAAGCATCGATGGAAAACAAGACCGCACGACTGACCATACTGATTGATCCAGCCAAGAAAAAGGCTTTTGAGAACCTGTGTGCAGAGCAGGACCTGACACCGTCTCAGGTGGTGCGCCAGATGATCCGCGACTATCTGGCGCAGCACGGGGTGCAGTATGGTGCCCCAAACAAGCCCGCTGCCCCGATCAGCAAATAACGTTCAATCCCCGTTGCCGCTACCGGGCTGCTCAGGCGGATGCCGCAAGTGCCCGCGGCTGACAGTCTGGGTCAACTCGCGAGGATCGCGCGCAAGCGATTCTGAAGATTCGCGTTCTTGAACTTCCATGTCGTGGCACTGGCTGATTGCCTCACCGCAGGTTTTGAAATAACGGGCTTGGCCGACCAGGTCGAGTATGCCTGCGCGGGCCAGTTTGCGTTCCACTCTGGCATTGGCGCCGCATAACATCACTTCGACTCCGCGTGCATGAAAGCCGCGGATGGCATCCTCCAGCGCCTGCAGTCCGGTTGCGTCAATGAAGGGCATGCGGCGCAGGCGCAGGATAAGGTGGCGTGGATCACTGTGCGTGCTGGCCAGCGCACGCTCGAAGTTTTCGACCGCACCAAAAAAGAACGGCCCTTCCACCGCGTAAACCATCACCCCGCGCGGCAAAGCATTGAAGCCGAGATGGGCATACTCGCGATGCAGATCTTGTTCGGCGACCTGAGCCACCTCCACACTGGCAGCCATGCGCCGCAAAAAGTGTAGCGTTGCCAGGATGACGCCGATATTGACTGCCACCACCAGGTCGGCAAACACCGTGAGGGCAAAGGTCACCAGCAGGATCACCACATCAGCACGCGGGGCGCACCGGACCATGCGTACAAAGTGGCCGGCCTCGCTCATGTTCCACGCCACCACAAACAGGATGGCAGCGAGCGCAGCGAGGGGGATGTGTGTTGCCAGCGGAGCCAGCAGCAGCACGACCAGCACCAGCGTTGCCGCGTGGACGATACCGGCAAGCGGGCTGGTGCCGCCGTTGCGGATATTGGTGGCCGTGCGCGCGATCGCCCCGGTGGCAGCAAAGCCACCAAAAAGCGGAGTGACGATGTTGGCGATGCCCTGGCCTATCAGTTCCTGGTTGGAATTGTGCCGCGTACCCGCCATGCCATCGGCTACCACGGCTGAGAGCAGGGATTCGATCGCGCCCAGCATGGCAATCGTGAACGCCGGACCGATCAGCTGAATGACCTGATTGACCGTGAAGTCCGGGAACTGCAGGCTGGGAAGCCCGGCAGGAATGCCGCCAAACGTGCTGCCGATGGTGGCTATGCCAGGGAGATCGAGGCTGGCCTGAACAAGCGTGGCCACGACCAGGGCAGCCAGGGGACCGGGAACCTTTTTCAGGCCAGGGATCTTCACGGTGTATAGCACCAGCAGCAGTGACAATACGGCCAGGGCGGTGGTCATGAGGTGAAGGTGAGGAAGCGCCTCCAGCAGATGCCAGACTTTTTCATGGAAATGTGCGCCTGTCGTCGCAGGCAGGCCGAAAAAGTCTTTCCATTGGCTGACCCAGATGATTACCGCGATGCCGGCGGTGAAACCGACAATCACCGGGTCGGGAATGTATTTGATGATGGTGCCAAGGCGGGCTACGCCCAGCAGCAGCAGAATCATGCCGGCCATCAGGGTGGCGAGCTGCAACCCTGCAATGCCATGTTCCGCCGTGATGCCCGCGAGGATGACAATGAATGCACCGGTCGGCCCCGCGATCTGGAGCCGGGTGCCCCCCAGAATCGAGACCAGCAGTCCGGCTACGATGGCCGTATACAGCCCTTGCTCGGGCTTGGCTCCGCTGGCGATGGCAAATGCC
The DNA here is from genome assembly GCA_964350905.1 of uncultured Thiobacillus sp. Lineage (GTDB taxonomy): Bacteria > Pseudomonadota > Gammaproteobacteria > Burkholderiales > Thiobacillaceae > Thiobacillus. The sequence goes on from CAYGMS010000001.1 coordinate 25,850, forward strand.
ATGGCCAGCGGCAGCGCCACCACACCGACAATCGCCCCGGAAAGGATGTTCGGCAACCAGTGTTCGCGTCGCAGCAAACCTGCGCGATGCGCATCCAGCAGGGCAATCATGTAACAACCAGACTATGTGAATTAAATACACATGTGATTATAATGAAATACGCGTATACATGGATTAAGCGCATGCAAAAACTGCAACCATCCAGTTCTGGACAGGCATGCGGGGATTCACATTACACAGGGAAGAATAGGGTGGACGCGGGCAAAGCCCGTGCCGTGAGAGCAGGGCTCTCAGTCGCTACGCGTGATTGAGGTCAGGCAATATGGATAGGTAGAGCGGGCTTCAGGTGATTATTTGTCCTTGCTAGACATGAAACGCGCGTCAAGCGACCGAATGGCAATATCTTTGCCGGCAAAGAAGTTCTCGGCACCAATGATTTCGTCGAGGCCTGCGCGGTCAAGCGCCTCGCGCACAGGTTTTTTCAGACCAGCCAGCATCAGGGTGACGCCGGCCGCCTTCAAGTCTCGCGTCAGCGCGCGCAATTTTTCTTCGCCGGTGGCGTCGATGCGGTTGATGCTGTTGCCAAGAACGAGTAGCACGCTGGCCTGAGGAAACTGGCTCAGGGCTTTCAATACGGCCTGTTCGAAGTAGGCTGCGTTGATGAACACCAACGAGGCATCAAAACGCAGCACAACATAGTTCTCGCTGATCGGTGCCAGATCGTGGGTGGACGCACCCGCCAGTATGCCCTCGGACGTGCGGCCCATGACTTCGCTGCGCGGGCTCATGGTGCCGGCCAGGAACAGCAGAATGGTGAGCACCACACCGACCAACACGCCATCAGCCAGTTGCGGCGCCATGAACAGCGTGGTGAAGAAGGTGACCAAGCCGACGATGCCGTCGGCGCGGCGGACATTCCAGGCGTGAAGCATCGACTTGAAGTCTATGAGGCTGAACACGGCACTCATCACGATGGCAGCGAGCACGGGCTGCGGCAGGTGATATAGATACGGTGTGAAAAACAGCATTACCAGCAGCACACCGAGCGCGCTGATGATGGCGTAAAAACCAGACCGTGCTCCTACCCGCGCGGCCACAGCTGAACGCGAAAACGAGCCGCTCACCACGTAAGACTGGAAAAAGCTGCCAACGATGTTGGCCAGGCCCTGGCCGATCAGTTCCTGGTTGGGGTCGAGTTTTTCACGCGTCTTGGCGGCTAGTGCACGTGAAATCGAGGTGGCTTCCATAAAGCCGATCATGGCCATGATGAAGGCTGTAGCAAACAGGCCAGACATCACGCCCAGATCGAAGGTCGGCAGGGAAAAGCCGGGCACGCCGCTGGGGATATTGCCAACTACCCTCCCGCCCCCTGACAGCTTGATTTCGCCATGATCAAAGCCAGACCAGCGCCAAACCGGTTCGTACCAGGCGCTTTGTGCATCGGTACGGTAAACGATCTGGCCATTGGCTTGCTTGACGGGTGTGAGCGCAAACTGGAAAGCTTCGACACGCTCGCTGTAAAGGCTGTGTTTTAGGCTTTCCTCTTCGCCCTTGAGCCGCATGGACTCCGCCTTCAGCGAATAATCCGGGCGCGTAATCTTGGATTGGGCCTTGAGTTTTTCGCTGAGTGCTTTCTGGGATTCCTTGACCCGCTTCAGCGCGGCTTCATGGGTTGCCACGCGGTCGAATGCTGCGCGTGCTGCTGCATTTTCAATCTGGTCGGGTGCCACTACAGCGGTTTTTTCAAACCCAATGGCCGCACTGACAACGGTGCTGACCAAGACCACGATGAGGACACCGGGAAGTTTCGGGAAATGCTTGCGCAGCAGGGAGAGGAGTGCCAGCGTACCCAGGCCAAACAGCAGCGTTTCCAGGTGTGTAATCGGCAACTGCTGCACCACTTGCCACAAATCGAACAGGAAGGTGTCCGAGCGCGGCATCGGCACGTTGATAAAACTGTTCAGCAGCGACAGGCCAATGATCAGGGCGGCCGCGTTGGTGAAGCCCAAAATCACCGGGTGCGAGGCCAGATTGATCAGCACCCCCATGCGAAACAGCCCGAGAGCCAGACGCAATACGCCCACCATCAGTGCCAGCAGCAAGGACAGCTGGATGAATTCGTCGCTGCCCCTGCTCGCCAGAGGCTCGATCGCGGCGGCCGACATCAAGGAAAGCAGCGCGACCGGACCCGTGTGCAGGAATCGTGATGCGCCCCACATCGACGCGATGATGACGGGCAGGAACGAGGCATAAAGACCATAGACGACCGGCAGGCCGGCCAGCGCGGCATAGGCCATGCTTTGCGGCACCAGGATCATGGCCACGGTGATGCCTGCAATCAGGTCGGCGCGCAGGGTGTCGCGGTGCAGAGGGAACCAGCGCAGGAAGGGAAAGATTTGTGTCAGCATGAACGGCAGAGTGTGGTTCGGTCTGGTGAAGCTTAGACGGGAAAGTCGCTGATTTTAAAGCATTACAGTGAAAACAAATCCCGGCGGTGATTGGGGGTGCTGGAAGGCTGGGAAGCGGCAGTCAAAATGAAGACGCGCACAAAACGGGGTCTCAGCCGGCATGTTCCGGATGAGACCCCGTTGTCAAAGAGCGTCTGCTTAGGCTGCGTGTACGTTGGCGATTGGCTGTTCGGACTGGGAAGGCGCAAGGCTCTGAACACTTTCTTCATGGGTGGCGACCAACACCACCGGGACCGGCAGGGTGTCCTGGCGTTGTGTTCCGTTCAGGAAGCTGCGGCCGAGGTATCCGGTTTCCTTGCAGGCCAGAAAGGCGACTTGGGGATGGCGGCGCAGGTAACGCGCCAGCCCGGAAACCGGATCGCCACTCAGGATCACGGTTTTCATCGAAATACCGGCAGCGGCAAGTTCGTCCACGTAGGGGGCGAGCAAGGCACGGGCTGTACTGTCGGATTGAAACGTCAGTACGGTCAGCCCATGCTTGAGGCGTCCACACGTCTGAACCACGTAATGCATCATGTCAGCGGGCAGTTCACTGCCCATATAGAGGGCCACTTGTTGGCGCTCGCCTGTAATTTGGGGCAGTACTGCAGTGCTGGCCGGGATGGCGTTGACCGTGCCGGGGTTGCGGTTCAGGTAGTGCGTCTTCTGGCTCAGGGTCAGGTTTTCGCCGGCATCAGCAAAGGCCAGGGCGTTCAACATGCGCTTGAGTTCTTCGGTCAGTTTGATCATGGTCGGGCCTTTTAGCGAAAGATGGTTTTTATTAAGCAGCAACCGTGCCAGATATAATTAATTAAACATATTCAATTGGTTATGGTTTTTGTGTGAGCTCAGAGTGTTACTCGCTGCAACACAATGACGGGTTGCGTTGCGTTGGCCGTGCAACAGTGTTGTAATGTGCAACACTCGTGCGCACCTACTAATCCATTACTTTTCATGCCTAGTCTCCGCGGGAAAATCATCACCACCTACGGCTTCTCGAAAGCCGTGCTGCTGGTATTTGCCCTGGTGGTGTTTGCAGATTTGTATTTCCTGAAAACCCGGATCGTGGCGGGCGAGGCCGTGACCACGTTTCGTGAAGCCAGTCAGGAAATGCGCCGGGACGAGAAAAACCTGTTTCTCTACGATGATCTGGCCAGCCTCGATCAACTGATGCTGCAAATGGACGCAGCCGAGGCTGCACTTAAGGATGGCCGGCACGGATTTTCTGAGGTGGCTACGCCCTTTGAGTTGAGCCGGGTGGATGATTTGCTGTTGCAGTATCGCGAACAGTTGACGCAATACCCTTCGCTCACCGCGAAGGCTCACATGAACCAGCAGAAGAAAATTCGCGCCACGGGTCACGAATTGTCGACGTTGGCCGAGACCTTCAGCCGACGGGAGCGCACGGTGCTGGCAGAGGCCGTGCAAGTGGCAAGCCAAACCCTGCTGGCTGTATTTGTCACGGTGTTGTTGCTGGGGGTCGGCAGCGCTTTCTTTCTGGTTCGTCAGGTTGTGCGGCCCTTGCGGCAACTGGAAGTACAGTTGGATGCGTTGGCCGGCGGGTTTGATCAGAAGTTGACCCTGCCTTCAAAAGACAAGGAAATCGAATCTTTTGTTCACCACTTCAACTCCATGCTGAACCGTTTGCGGGTGCAGCAAAATCAGTTGCGTCATCATGAAAAAGCTGCCGCGCTGGGTGTGCTGGTGTCAGGGGTGGCGCACGAGCTCAACAACCCGCTGTCGAACATTTCGACCTCGGTGCAATTGCTGATGGAAGACGGCGAGTCGGTCGATCCGGAATTGAGAAATGAATGGATGTCGCAGATAGACGGCGAGTCCGAGCGCGCGCGACGGATCGTGCGGCGGCTGCTGGATAGTGTGCGTCAGCCTAAATTGAATCGGCAGGCCCACAGCGTGGCCGAACTGATTCAGGCCTCGTTGACGCTGGTCAACCGGCAACTGCCCGCAGGAGTGGATGTGTGCGTGGGCTACGCGCCTGAGCGCGCGCTGTGGGCGGACCGGGACCGGCTACATCAGGTGTTCATCAACCTGCTCAAGAACGCGGCTGATGCGGGGGCAAAGCACATTGTGGTCAGCGCCGTCGAAACCAGCTGGGTGGATTCGATGCCCAAGAACACGGATCATCTGGTGGGCGAAGTTGAACCTGTAAGCAAGGCCGAGAGCGTGCTGTATATCCAGATCGATGACAACGGCCCGGGTATTGCGCCGGAGAACCTGAGCCAGATTTTCAATCCCTTCTTCACCACCCATTCAGCCGGAGACGGAACCGGCCTCGGCCTGTATCTGGTGGAAGAAATCATCAGTGAGCACCATGGCTGCATTGCGGTGGAAAACCGTGCCGAAGGCGGCACGCGATTCTCCATCTGGCTGCCGTTGGCAGATGCACAGGAGGCGACATGAACGCTGCAGCAGCCCCGCATATTTTGTTGATCGACGACGAGGCGATAGCGCTGTCCAATTTGCGCCATGTGTTCGAGCGCGAGGGCTATACCGTAACCGCATGCAAGAGTGGGGAGTCGGGCCTGGCCGCCATGCAGGGCACCGCATTCGATCTGGTTCTGACCGATCTGCGCATGCCGGGTATCGATGGCATGGAAGTGCTGGCGCATATCCGCGCCACTACGCCGGATGTGCCGGTGATCATGATCACCGGCCACGCCACGCTCGATTCGGCAGTCGATGCGATGAAGGCCGGTGCGTATCACTATATCGCCAAGCCGTTCCGGCTGGCCGAAGCGCGAGAGGTGGTGCGCGGTGCGCTGGAAATGCGCCGCATCAGACGTGAAAACAGCGAACTCAAGCTGCGTATTGAACAGCTCTCCAGCCAGACCACGATCATCACGCAGGATCTCGGCATGCAACGTTTGCTGGAAACCGCGCGCCAGATCGCCGGCACCGATTGCAGCGTGGTGATCCATGGCGAATCGGGTACCGGCAAGGAGTTGTTGGCGCGTTTTATTCATCAGAACAGCCAGCGTGCGAAGGGTTCGTTTGTGGCGTTCAATTGCGGCGCACTGCACGAAGAGCTGGCTGCAAGCGAACTGTTCGGTCACGAGAAAGGTGCGTTTACCGGCGCGCAGTCAACCAAGATCGGCCTGTTCGAAGCGGCCGAGGGCGGCACGCTGTTTCTCGACGAAGTTGCCGAGCTGCCGCTGTCGATGCAGATCAAGTTGCTGCGCGTATTGCAGGAGCGGGAGTTGTTGCGCGTCGGGTCGGTCAATCCGGTCAAGATCGACGTGCGCGTGGTGGCGGCCAGCAACCGGGATTTGAAGGCAGCGGTCGAAGACGGGCAGATGCGCAACGATCTGTATTTCCGGCTGAACGTGGTGACGCTCACGCTTCCCCCCTTGCGCGAGCGGCGCGATGATATTCCGCTGCTGGCGTATTACCTGCTGCGCAAATATGCGGCGATGATGGATCGCGACGTGCAGGAAATCACACCCGAAGCGATGCAGCGACTGGCTGATTATGATTACCCCGGCAACGTGCGCGAGTTGTCCAACTTCATCGAACGTGGCGTGGCGCTGGCGCAAGGCGACAGCCTGGACATCGAACACCTGCCGCAGAGCCTGGGCGCACTGACCGTGCGCGTGTTCAAGCCGCAGATGGCGGCCACGCCCGCCACGCTTGAGTCACAGGAAGCCGAGCACATCCAGCATGTGCTGAAGCTGGCCGAGGGCAACCGCACCCAGGCAGCGAAACTGTTGGGCATCGACCGCGTATCCTTGTGGCGCAAGCTGAAAAAACTGGGCATCGATTCGAAGTAAGCTGTGCTCTTTCGTCTCCAACCTGATCCTCAAAGCCATGACTGACCTTCATCCGCCCCATACCACGGGCCTGATTTTCGATACCCACCTTGAGTATTTCGACCGCGATGTGATTGAGGCCTCACATAAGTTGCCTATCCTGGTGGATTTCTGGGCCGACTGGTGCCCGCCCTGCCGGGCACTGACGCCCGTGCTCGAGCGGGTGATCGCGCATCACGCGGGCAAGCTGCACATGGCCAAGGTCGAAGTCGACGAAGGCACCAACATGAAGCTGGCGGGCCGCTACGGCCTACGTGGGTTTCCTACGGTGCTGTTGTTCGTCAAGGGTGAAATTGTGGGCCGGTTTGCCAGCGCTCAATCGGAACATTGGGTCAACGAGTTTATCGCCGAGCACACCGATATTGAGTAAGCCGGTGTGGGTGCTCGACACCAATGTGGTGCTCGATTTGCTGCACTTTGACAATGTGGATG
>CAYGMS010000001.1:32655-34214 GCA_964350905.1 uncultured Thiobacillus sp.
TGGGTGCTCGACACCAATGTGGTGCTCGATTTGCTGCACTTTGACAATGTGGATGCCCGCCCCCTGCTGGGCGCGCTGGAAAGCGGACGCGTGCACTGCGTAAAGACCCCGGAAACACTTGAGGAACTGCGGCGTGTGCTGACGTATCCCGAATTTGAACTGGATGATTCAGCGCAGACGGCGATACTCGAACGCTATCAGGCCTTGTCGCTGACCGTGGAGACTGCGACCCCGGCCGCAGGAATGTCCCACAAGGGGACTCCGATCCACTACGGGCTGAAGCCCGTGTGGAGTCGTATGCCCCACTGCAGCGATCCGGACGACCAGAAATTTCTTGAGCTGGCCGCCGCCACCCGTGCGCAACTGCTTGTCAGCAAGGATCGCGCGTTGCTCAAACTGCGGCGGCGCTGCGCGCCGTTTTTCCAGATCATGACGCCGGTCGAGGCGGTGCGCTGGCTGCATGGCATCAATCAGGGTTCGGTGGCTGAAATCTGAGCCGCGCTGCATCGCTTACGGCCACCACGGCGGGATGACTCAGCCGCCGCTCAACCGAAATGGCAAAAAAGCGCTCGCGGATCTCCAGCGTTTGTCCCACTTCGATCACGTCATACTGCTGTATCACCTCTTGCGACACGGTCAGCGGTACCGGAAATATTCCTGAGCCTGCCTGGCCAAATGCGCTCATCAGCGCGCTGTCGTCGAATTCGCCGACGATGGTGGGCTGGATGCCATGACGTTCGAACCAACGCAACAACGGCACCCGCAACGCGCTATCCTCGCCCGGGATCAGCATGGGCGCAGCCTGCAGATTGGCGGGGAAGTCCTGCTCCAGCGTCTGGGCGACCGCACGTGATGCCAGAAAGGCGATACCGCACTCGCCCAGTGGATGACTGTAGCCCTTGATGTCCATCGTGGACGGCAGTGGCCGGTCGGCCAGCACCATGTCGAGTCGGTGGATCGAGAGCTCGGCGGCCAATCGCTCCAGCCGACCTTCCTTGCACACCAGTTTGACGGGTTCGGCCAGCGTGAGTGCGGGCGCCAGCAGTTGGTAGGCGATTGCTTTGGGCACCACGTCGGCGATGCCGACCCGGAACGGGTGCACGCGCGTGGTCGTGCTCTTCTGCAAGGCTTCTTCGAGTTCGGCGCCGACATGAAAGATTTCGTCGGCGTAGGTCAGCGCCGTGCGGCCGGCGTCGGTCAATTCGAGCCGGCGGCCGCTGCGGCGGAACAGTGTGACGCCCAGCCGCGCCTCGAATGTGCTGATCTGGCCCGACAGGGTCTGCGGCGCAAGGTGGAGCTTCTCGGCGGCCTTGTTGATGGCACCCGTCTTGGCGACGGTACGAAAGTAGTGCAAATGCTTGTAATTGAGCATGGCGCGGGATCAGATCGATAATATCGAACAATAGCAGTATAAAAATCGAATTTTATTGTTCTTCCGCAATCTATATCCTGATGGGCACTTGTAAGAGGGTTGCCCACCCACAACATGAACTGGGTCATTATTGGAGAACACCATGACACGTATTCTTTTGTTTCTCGCCACCAACGTGGCGATCCTG
>CAYGMS010000002.1:0-4854 GCA_964350905.1 uncultured Thiobacillus sp.
CGGTGCCGCGCTCGCTGGAAGACCCGCTGACCACGCACGCTGCCAACAACACCGGTTTTCTCAATATGCTGGTCGCTGCGCGCGACGCCCGGGTCAAGCGCTTCGTCTACGCAGCGTCCTCCTCCACTTACGGCGACCACCCCGGACTGCCCAAGGTCGAGGACGTCATCGGCAAGCCGCTGTCGCCCTACGCGGTGACCAAGCTGGTGAACGAACTGTATGCCGATGTATTCGGTCGCTGCTACGGCATGGAAAGCATCGGCCTCAGATATTTCAACATCTTCGGCCGCCGTCAGGATCCCGATGGTGCCTACGCGGCGGTCGTGCCCAAGTGGGTCGCCAGCATGATCCACAACGAGCCGGTCTACATCAACGGCGATGGCGAAACCAGCCGCGATTTTTGTTACATCGACAACGTCATCCAGGCCAACCTGCTCGCCGCCACCAGCCAGCATGCGGATGCCGCCAACCAGGTCTACAACGTGGCCGTCGGTGACCGCACCACGCTGAATCAGTTGTTCGAATCCATTCGCGTCCTGCTGGCACCACGCTTTGCCCACCTTGTTGACGCGCAACCGCATTACCGCGACTTCCGCGCCGGCGACGTGCGCCATTCGCTGGCCGACATTGCCAAGGCCCGCACGCGGCTGGGGTACGAACCCACCCACCGCATCGGCGAAGGTCTGGCTGAGGCGATGGATTGGTATGTAAGGGATTTGAGTTAAGGCCAGATTTTATGGATATCAGTTTGCTACGGCAGTTTGTGCCGCTTAATGCGCTGTCAACGTTGACGCTGAACGAACTGGCAGTACGGACCGAGGAAATCAGCTTGCCCAAAGGCCGGGTGATTTTTCGGCAGGGAGACGACGATCCCTGGTTGTATTTCCTGCTTGAAGGTGAAGTCCTTTGCCAGGAGCCCAATAGCGCCCCTCATACCATCCGGACGGGCAGCGAGCAGGCGCGCCATGCCTTGTCACGCAGCCATCCGCGGGATTACAGCGCGGTGGCGGCTACTTCCGTTCGGCTGTTTCGCGTGGACGAGAATTTGCTGGAGTCGTGTCTGGGTTCGGACCAGATGGCAGCCTACGAGGTCTTCGAATATGACGGGTGCGAAGATCCCGCCTGGATGATGCACATCCTGTCCAAGCCTGCCTTTCGAAAAGTGCCTCCCGCCCATGCCAACGCCATGTTTGCGCACTTTGAGCCGCTGCATGGCAAGGCGGGCGATGTCATCATCCAGCAGGGTGAGCGCGCGGATTATTACTACCTGATCCGCTCGGGTCATGCCCAGGTCTCCCGTTCCACGTCAGATGGTGTATCCATGGTGCTTGCCGAACTGGGCCCTGGCGATGGGTTTGGCGAGGAAGCGCTGCTGACCGGCGAGCTTCGAAATGCCAGCGTTACCCTGCAGAGCGAATGCGTGCTGATGCGTCTGTCGAAACAGGATTTCGATTCATTGCTGAAAGCCCCGCTGGTGAAACGCATCGACCTCGACGGCGCGCGTCGCTTGATTCATGAAGGCGCCCAACTGGTGGACGTACGGCTGGAAGAGGAGTTTCAGGCCGGGACCTTGCGCGACAGCCTGAATCTGCCTTTGTACCTGCTGCGCCTGAAAGCCCAGTCACTGGACCCGCAAACAAAATACATCCTCTTTTGTCAGCATGACCAGCGCAGCAGCGCGGCAGCATTCCTGCTGGCCCAGCGCGGACTCGACGCCTATGTTTTAAGCGGAGGGTTGGCGGGACTCAAACCGGGAGAGGCGGTCTCAGCCCCAGGCGTCACGGCCTAGCGAGTCTTGTGTCGCAGCACAGGGTGCCCAAACCCAAAGTCCGGCCGCATTGCCGTGGCTTTCGCGCCGGTGATATGCGCCATTCACTTGCCGACATGGCTAAGACCTGCACGTGTATGGGGTATGAACGCAAGCACCGTATTGGCGAAGGCCAGACCGAGGCAATGGACTGGCGGGCACGGAATTTGGATCAGGCTTGAACGTGCACCGGCAGGTGAAAGATGTGTAGTAATGTATGCCAATGAGTGACGAACACGAATTACTCGAGTCGAAAGCCGAGACCAGACAAGGCGCGTTGAGTATTTTGCTGCGGCGCATGCAGACCGAGAGCGATTTCCCCGCCCTGTCCGAGGCTATCAGCGACATCAACCGCATTGCCTCTTCCGACCGCGAGGGAGTCAATGCGCTTTCCAACACCATCCTCAGGGATTTCGCGCTAACCAACAAGCTGCTGAAGCTGGTCAATGTCGCATTTTACAATCAGGTCGGCGGCGGATCGATCAGCACCATTTCTCGCGCGGTGGTGGTCCTGGGGTTCGACGCGGTGCGATCGATCGCGCTTAGCCTGATCCTGTTCGATAACCTGGAAAACAAGGGGCATGCCCAGCAGTTGAAGGAAGAGTTCGTCAAGGTGCTATACGCGGGCATGCTGGCGCGCGAGGCGGCGAGCAATGCGCAGGTGAAGGACGCGGAGGAGGCCTTTATCGGCGCCATGCTGCATAACCTGGGGCGCATGCTGGCCATATTTTATTTTCCCGAAGAAGCGGCAGTGATCCGGCAGCGCGTCGAGGTGAATGGATTGAGCGATACCAGAGCATCGGTCGAAGTGTTGGGGCTATCGTTCGAGAGTCTGGGAATGGGGATTGCCCGCAACTGGGGGTTTCCGGATCGTCTGGTGCAGACCATGAAGGTGCTTCCGGGCGGGAAAGTCAGAAAAAGCGCCAACTATGTCGATAGACTGCAGGTGCTTGCGGCTTTTTCCAACGAGTTGTGCGAGATTGTTCTCAGCACGCCAGATGCGGATCGCGGCAGGGTGCTGGCCAAATTCATGACACGATTCGGTGACAGCCTGCCGATTACCGAAACGCAACTCGCCGGGCTGATGGAAAAGTCGATGCAGGATATTGCCCAGTTTGCCCTGGCAGTGAACGTGAACCTGAAGCAGAGTGCCTTTGCGCAGCAGGCATCGAAATGGGTGGGGATGGCTACAGTGCCGGGCGCGTCACCCGTGCCGGAGGCTGACACAGGCAGCCCGCAGGGCGAGGGGCTTGATGCCCGGGCGGAGCTGGACGCCATTGTATTGCACGAGCAGGCCCCCACTCTTGAAACGAAACCGGATGAAGACGCCAGTACACCACAGCAGCTTACCAGTGAGAAATCCCAGTCCATCCTGACTGCGGGGCTGCAGGACATCAGCAATTCGCTGATCGACGACACCATTTCCGTCAACGATATTTTGCGCATGATCCTGGAGGTCATGTACACCGGGATGGGGTTCACGCATGTGGTGTTGTGCATCAAGGATGGGCGCCGCAACACGATGTGCGGCAAGTTTGGCTTCGGCGATGGGGTATCGGGTCTGATCAAGTCCTTCGATTTCTCGCTGGCGGCGCAGCCGGATGTGTTCCTGGTCGCGCTGCAGAACAATTCCGACATTCTTATCACCGACGTCGACGACGCTAAAATCGCAAGCCGAATTCCTGCGTGGTATCGGCAGAATGTTGCGGCTCGAACCTTCGTGCTGTTTCCGGTCATAGTCAAAGGCAAGCCGATCGGCCTGATCTATGCCGACCGCCCCGGTCCCGGCGAAATCACGATTCTGGAGAAAGAGCTTTCACTACTCAAATCGCTGCGCAATCAGGCCGTGCTGGCGATCAGACAGTCTCTGTGAGCCTCTTCCGACCAGACGGGGTGCAGCACTGGCACAGCAAGACGCCAGCATGGAATTTGGCTAATGGCACTATGAGGTTTTCCCGAGTCGCCTTCCGTTTTCTCGCCGGTCTGCTGCTTGCCGGCCTTGTTGTTTCTGCCCGCGCGACCGAGCTTCCTGCCGCCTTCACCTCAGCCCTGAAACAGGCAGGTATCCCGCTCAGAAACGTCGCGGTTGTGGTGCAAGCGCTGGATGCAACAGAGCCCGTGCTTGCGCACAACGTCGAGGCAGCCTTGAATCCGGCATCGGTGATGAAACTGGTGACAAGTTTTGCGGCCTTGAATCAGCTTGGCCCCGGGTATGTGTGGAAGACCGAACTGTGGGCGGATGGTTCGATAGCGGACGGGGTTCTGGCGGGCAATCTCATCATCAAGGGAGCGGGTGATCCGGCGCTGACACTGGAGCGAATGTGGTTGCTGCAGCGCGAGTTGCGGGCGCGGGGTGTGCAGCACATTCGCGGCAACCTGGTGCTCGACCTGAGCCATTTTAGTTTGCAGGATATGGACCCGGGTGCATTCGATGGCGAACCGCTGGCGAATTACAACGCGGTACCCGGCGCACTACTGACCAATTTCAATGCCATCACCCTGCGCCTGAAGCCAGTGGGGGATCGTGTACAGATCACGCCGGATGTTGTCTTGCCAGGCGTGACGCTCGATGCGCAGGTGCGCCTGCAAGACACAGCGGGGTGCGGTAACTGGAAAGATACGATCACTTCTGCTGTGTCGGGGGGGCAGGGCATGGCGCTGGAGATTCGTGGGCGTTACGCGCGTGGTTGTGGAGAACAAACGCTGTCGCTCAATCTGTTTGATCCCGCTACCACATTCGATCTGATTTTTCGCGGGTTGTGGGCGGAGGTCGGCGGTACGCTCAGCGGCATCACCGTGGCCGACCAGGCGCCGGCTGCCGTTCCGTTCATGACGTTTGCCTCGATACCGTTGACCGAAGTTCTCACCCGTCTCAACAAGCACTCCAATAATCTGATGACGCGTAACCTGTTTCTCACGCTGGGCGCGGAAAAATATGGCGCACCCGCAACGCTGGAAAAAGGCGCGCGCGCGGTGCGAGACGGGTTGGCGCAGCGTGGCGTGTCCACCCGCAAACTGGTACTGCAAAACGGCTCTGGCTTGTCGCG
>CAYGMS010000002.1:4954-31369 GCA_964350905.1 uncultured Thiobacillus sp.
GCGAAGCGGCCCAGCGCGTGTTGCTGGAATGGGTGCATGCCGGTTATGGACGCGAAGCTGGAATGGAGCGGGAGGAGACGGTTCCCGCACGCTAGACCGGTTTGTCACGCCTGCTTTATTCAGGCTGCAGCAGGTCGATCCTGAAGCTGTCTTCATAGGGCGGCACATTGCATTCGACGATGTTCGATGGGGCGACATCGAGGCGTACGCCGGTAATATCGGCGCGCACCGGCAGTTTTGCAGCGCCGCGATCCACCAGTACCACGGTACGAATCTCGGCCGGCTGTTTTCCCGCCAGATACGCCACTGCACGCAGCATGGAATGCCCGCGATACATCACGTCATCCACGACCAGGACGGTGTGCCCGGCAAGGTCGAGCGAGGCGTGCGTCGGATTTTCCGTCAAACGGGTTTCGGGAAAGAGCAGTGTGAGGTCGTCTGCGTAGCGCTTGATCTGCAGGTCAAGCCGCATGCAGTTCGTGAGACCGTAGATTGCCTGTAACCGCATCTGCAGCCTGTCGGCCAGGGGCGCGCCACGACGCAGGATGCCGACAATTGATACCTGTGTCCGGCCCGTTAAGAGTCCGGCAGCCTGGCGAGCCATGTCATCGACAATGGCATCGAGCTGTTCGGTGTTGTAGAGGCACGTGCGTTTGCCCTGGGCGGTGAGGGTCATGGTTGCGATCGGGTGTGGCAGGTTTGGGATGAGCGGGTTGTCAGGTCGTTTCGGCAACCTGGTTGGCCCAGGACATGGCCTCGATTCCGGCTGTGGTCAGGTCGGCCAGCGACAGGGGCGGCGCCAGTTTCAGCAGCATAAGCGTGTGGGCGAGGTCAGCTTGTTCAACGCTTTCGGCCAACTGGAGCAACGTACCCAGTTCACCTTCCCGCTCGAGCAGCGCCCTGGCAAGTTGCGCACCCAGATTGAGTTCGTTGACGATGTCGGCAAGCGGTTTGTCGATGATGTTGTCGATCAGTGACAGGATGCCGACCATGAAGGCCTCGTCACAATAGTTGGCATTGCGCTGCAGTTTCGCGGCCAGCAATTCCATCACCTTGCCGCGCGTGGCGGCCATCAACAGCAGGGGACTGGGGTAGGCTGCGCCCTCTTGCAGGGTGAATAGCAGCAGTTGTAGCCAGCGTTGCAATTGCTTGCGGCCCAGCACCATGATCGCCTGCTGAACCGAAGTCAGGTTGCGCTTGACGCCACATGCCACTGAATTGACCAGTCGCATCAGGTTGTAGGTCAGATTGGGGTGCTGCTTGAAAATGAGTTCGATCTGCGGGGTGTCGGCATCGCGCAGGACCAGACCCAGCAGCTGGATCAGTGCCAACTGGCTCGGCCCGGCCCGCTTGGCGCTGAGCACCGAAGGCTTGGCAAAAAAATAACCTTGAAACAGTTCGAATCCCAGGGTGTGGCAATAAGCGGCCAGTTCGGCATTCTCGACTTTTTCGGCGAGCAGTTTCACCGGCCACTGCCTCAGCTGATTCACGATCGCAGGGAGTTCGTCGTTGCGGTACTGCATCAGGTCCACCTTGATGATGTCGACTATGGCGAGCAGCGGACGGTAGCTGTCGTCGTAGATGAAATCGTCCAGCGCCAGGGTGAAGCCCTTTTGCTTGAGCACACGGCAGCGCTCGATGATGGCTTCATTGACGGTAATGGTTTCGAGCAGTTCCAGCACCACCTGCGTGCTCGGCAGTAATTCCACCATGTCGGACAGCAACATGTCGGCACTGAAATTGATAAAGCCCAGTTGCGAACCCAATACGGTCTGCACGCCCATTTCGCTGAATGCGTGATGGATGACGCTGGCGGTGGCCTGCATGTCGTCGGTGACCGAGGCACCGAGCGCGTTGCCGGAACGAAACAGCAGTTCATACGCGACGATGCGTTGATCGCGGTCGAGAATGGGCTGACGCCCCAGGAAGATGTCCCTGGTTGCCATGTTTACAGGTTCAGGTCTTTCCATAGTGCATCGACGCGTGCCTTCACGGTTTCATCCATCACAATCGGGGTTCCCCATTCGCGGGTGGTTTCACCCGGCCATTTGTTGGTGGCATCAATGCCCATCTTGCTGCCGAGCCCGGAAACCGGACTGGCGAAATCAAGATAATCGATCGGCGTGTTTTCCACCAGCAGCGTGTCGCGCGCCGGGTCGACGCGCGTGGTCAGCGCCCAGATCACCTCTTTCCAGTCCCGCACATTGACGTCGTCATCGGTGACCAGGATGAATTTGGTGTACATGAACTGGCGCAAAAAACTCCACACCCCGAACATCACGCGCTTGGCATGGCCGGGGTAGCTTTTTTTCATGCTCACCACCGCCATGCGGTAGGAGCAGCCCTCGGGCGGCAGATAGAAATCGGTGATTTCGGGGAACTGCTTTTGCAGCAGCGGAACGAATACTTCGTTCAGCGCCACGCCGAGTATGGCCGGCTCATCGGGCGGCTTGCCGGTGTAGGTGCTGTGGTAGATCGGATCGCGCCGCATGGTCATGCGCTCGATGGTGAACACCGGGAAGTGATCCTGCTCGTTGTAGTAGCCGGTGTGGTCGCCATACGGGCCTTCCAGTGCAGTTTCACCCGGATGGATCACGCCTTCGAGCACGATCTCGGCCGATGAGGGCACCTGCAGATCGTTGCCGAGGCATTTCACCACTTCGGTCTTGGCGCCGCGCAACAATCCGGCGAACTGATATTCAGACAACGAATCCGGCACCGGGGTGACCGCGCCGAGTATCGTCGCCGGATCGGCCCCCAGCGCGACCGCCACCGGAAACGGTTCACCCGGATGCGCCAGTTGATGTTCGCGAAAATCGAGTGCGCCACCGCGATGCGCCAGCCAGCGCATGATCAGCTTGTTCGGCGCAATCACCTGCTGGCGGTAAATGCCGAGGTTTTGTCGTTTCTTGTGCGGGCCTTTGGTAACGGTGAGTCCCCAGGTGACGAGCGGCGCTACATCGCCCGGCCAGCAGTGCTGCACCGGCAGACGCGAGATGTCTACATCTGCGCCTTCCCACACGACTTCCTGACACGGCGCGCTGCGCACTTCCTTCGGTGCCATGTTGAGCACCTGTTTCATCACCGGCCATTTTTCCCAGGCGTCGCGCAGACCTTTGGGTGGCTCGGGTTCTTTCAGGAACGCCAGCAAATGTCCGACTTCACGCAGCCGTGACGGATCGTCCTCACCCATCCCCAGCGCCACCCGTTTAACGGTGCCGAACAGGTTGGCCAGCACGGGCATGGTGTGCCCTTTCGGCTTTTCGAACAGCAAGGCCGGGCCGCCGGCCCGCAGCACACGGTCAGCGATCTCGGTCATTTCCAGCCTGGGGTCGACTTCGATGACGATGCGTTTGAGCTCGCCCATTTTTTCGAGTTGGGCGATGAAGTCGCGCAGGTCGTGGTAGATCATGTGTCGTCGCTCAGAAGCCGGTTGTGCCGTGCAGTGTGGCGGGTTGCATCTCAGTTGATGAATTCGAACAGGGTGACGACCTTGGTCACGCCTGCCGTGGTGCGTGCAACCTCGACAGCCGTTTGGGCTTCGGCCTGGGTCACCAGGCCCATCAGGTACACCACGCCGGTTTCGGTCACCACTTTGACCTTGGTGCCGGGGACATTGTTGTCGCGCAGTAGGCGGGTCTTGACCTTGCCGGTAATGGCGGCGTCGTTGGCATCCGATGTCAGCGACGCCACCCCGGCAACACTGAGTTCGTTGAACACCGCACGTACATCGGGAATCTCTTTGACGACGTCGGTGGCGCGGCTGCGCGTAGCTTCATCCAGAACCTGTCCGGTGAGCAGCACCTGTCGGTTGTAGCTGGTGGCGGAAATGCTGTCGGCTTTCTGCGGGAAAGCCTCGCCAAGACGGGTTAACGCGCGGAGCTCGATTTCCTGGTCGCCCACAAAGACACCCGCCGTGCGGCGGTCAAGCGCAACGGCGGTACCGGCCGCTGCCCCCCCTATGACCGCCGTGGCACAGCCCTGCAATTGCGAAAGCGCCATGCCGATCAGCGCGATTGGGATTAACTTGTTCATTCTTCGACTCCTAATAAAATGCTGTCCACCGCATCGCACAGGCAATGTATGGTCAGCAGGTGGACTTCCTTGATGCGGGCGGAGGATTCCGCAGGCACGCAAAGAAGGACGTCATCTTCCTGCATTTGTTCCGCCAAAGCGCCCCCCCGGCGCCCCGTGAGGGCAATAACATGGATGCTGCGGGTGTGGGCTGCTGCCGCGGCCTGCAGCACGCAGGGTGAATCACCGCTGGTGGAGATGGCCAGCAAAATATCGCCGGGCTGGCCCAGCGCCTTGATCTGCCGGGTAAATATCTGGTCGTACGCGTGATCGTTGGCGATCGAGGTCAGGGTCGAGGTGTCGGTGTTGAGGGCGATCGCCGCAAGCCCGGGGCGTTCCTGCTCGAAACGATTGATCATGACCGAGGCAAAGTACTGGGCATGCGCGGCCGCCCCGCCGTTGCCACAGGCCAGTATTCTTCCGCCTTGCGTCAGGCTGTGCACCATCAGGCGCGCGGCCTGTTCGATATGCGGCACCAGTGTGCCGGCTGCATCCAGCTTGGTCTGCGCCGAGGTCTGAAAATGGCCAATAATTCTGTCGTGTAAAGGCATGGCTCGCTTGGGTGTTTCAAGGGTTCGCGTGATGAATGCGCAGAATGGGTTGTGCAAGGGACAGCATTGACTGGCCCGGATTATCCCACATCATCAAAGGCGTTCCTGATCCAGTCTGGCGGCGCATCGCCACTGAAAGCGATCACGTCAAAGCGGCAGGGCGGCAGGGTTTTGAGAGCAGCCAGATACAGTCGGGCGGCAGCGAGCAGTTTTTTCTGCTTGGCCGGCGTCACGCTGGCCACCGCCCCACCGAAGTCGCTGTGGCTGCGCAGCCGCACTTCAATGAATACCAGCGTTGCACCCTCCTGCATGATGAGGTCGATCTCGCCAAACCGGCAGCGCCAGTTACGCGCAACCGGCTTCAGCCCCCGGGATTTCAGGAACACTTCGGCGTGCGATTCGGCGGTCTGCCCGAGCAGGGATCTCAAGCTTGGCGCCCCGGTTGATCGCTCATCATCTTTTGGATCACCTTGTAAATTTCAGCTTTATCGACTTTGCTACGCTCAATATTCGGCTGGGACCGCTACACACCTGATTGCACGGCTGCCGCGCTGTCTGACTGCGTTGCTCCTCTTTGCGGGGGGCGACCCCGCCGCATCGTCGCGCCTTGCCAGCCAACGTGTCAGCCGCACACTCAGGCGCGTTCAACTGGGGAGCCAAGCTTGAACATCTGCGACAATGTCAGCCATGAATGATAGCCAGCATCATACCCCCCTGTTTCCCGCGCTTTATGTCGTTGCCACGCCGATTGGCAATCTTGGCGA
Organism: uncultured Thiobacillus sp.; assembly: GCA_964350905.1. Lineage (GTDB taxonomy): Bacteria > Pseudomonadota > Gammaproteobacteria > Burkholderiales > Thiobacillaceae > Thiobacillus. The sequence continues at coordinate 10,344 of CAYGMS010000002.1, forward strand.
CATCACGATGCGGGCGCTCGATATCGTGCAGCGCGTGGATCGCGTGGCAGCGGAAGACACGCGTGTCTCCGGGCAGTTGCTCGCGCATTTCAATATCTCCAAGCCGCTGGTGTCGATACGCGAGCACAACGAACGCGAAGCCGCTGACAAGGTGATTGCCTGGATCGCCGCAGGGGATGCGGTGGCCTACATGTCGGATGCAGGCACCCCGGCGGTGTCCGACCCCGGTGCGCGGCTGGTGGCGGCGGTGCGCGCGGCGGGGCTGAACGTGGTGCCGATTCCCGGCGCCTCGGCGGTGACCACGGCATTGTCAGCCGCGGGCGTGGAATCGGGAACCTGGTTGTTCCATGGCTTTCTACCCCCCAAATCTGGCGCCCGCAGAGCGCAGTTGCAAACACTCGCAGCCCTGCCCTGTGCCCTGGTGTTTTATGAGGCACCACACCGTATCGAGGAAACGCTGGCCGACATGGCGGCCGTCCTGGACAGTGATCGCCTGGTGACGCTGGCGCGCGAACTGACCAAGCGATTCGAGACCATCGTCACCCTGCCACTGCGCGACGCACCCGTCTGGCTGGCGGCCGACCCCAACAACGTGCGTGGCGAATTCGTCGTCATCGTGCATCCGCCCGTTGCAGAAGTCGCAATCGTGGATTCCGAGGCGATGCGCGTGCTCGATGTGTTGCTGGGCGAACTGCCCCCCACGCTGGCGTCCAAGCTGGCGTCCAGGCTCACCGGCCGCAGCAAGGCCGAACTCTATAAAATGATGCTGGCGCTCAAGCCGCAGGACCAAAAAAACCTGGACCAGGAAGACGCATGACCGATACCCTCACGATTACCCGCCCCGACGACTGGCATATCCATTTTCGCGATGGCGCCGCCATGCAAAGCGTGCTGCCCGACACCGCACGCGTATTTGGCCGGGCGATTGCCATGCCCAACCTCAAGCCACCGGTCGTGACCGTGGCCGATGCGGATGCCTACCGCGCGCGCTTGCTGGCCGCGGCCGCGGGCACGGTTTTCGAACCGTTGATGACGCTTTATCTCACCGACAATACCCCGCCCGAGGTAATCCGGCGGGCGCGCGCAAGCGGCCTGGTGCACGCAGTGAAGTATTACCCGGCAGGCGCCACCACCAATTCCGATTCGGGCGTCACCGATCTGGCCAAAGCCTATTCGGCGATTGCGGCGATGGAAGAAGTGGGAATGCCCTTGCTGCTGCATGGTGAGGTGGTCGATTCCGAAATAGATGTGTTCGATCGGGAAGCGGTATTCATCGAGCGCCATCTAACCCGGTTGCTGCGTGACTTTCCCAAGCTGAAAATCGTGCTGGAACATATCACCACACGTCAGGCGGCCGAGTTCGTGGCGGCAGCGCCAGCCAATGTGGCGGCAACCATTACCGTGCATCACCTGCTGTACAACCGTAACGCCATGTTCCGAGGCGGGATGCGCCCGCATCTGTATTGCCTGCCGGTTTTGAAGCGTGAGCAGCATCGTCAGGCACTGGTGGCCGCTGCCATTTCCGGCAATCCCAAGTTTTTTCTCGGCACCGACTCTGCACCGCATGCGGTGGGCGCCAAGGAAACCTCATGTGGCTGCGCCGGCATTTATTCCGCCCATGCCGCGATCGAGTTGTACGCCGAAGCGTTTGACGATGCGGGCGCGCTGGACAAGCTCGAAGGCTTTGCCAGTTTTTATGGGGCGGATTTTTACGGGTTGCCGCGCAATGCCGACACGATCACGCTCAAACGCGAAAGCTGGGAGGTGCCGGCCAGTCTCACGCTGGGGCCGGATACGCTGGTGCCACTGCGCGCAGGCGAGACCATTCGCTGGCGACTAGACATAAAAAAACCGGACCTGCGTCCGGTTGAGTGAGGAGTCCTTGGATTTAAGGGGACGAGAACGATCGGGTTCACGTCGGAAATCTGTTCCGGACTGGCTGGTGGAGGCCAAGGCGGAAATGACAAACTGCAATTATTGTCCCGCGCAGGGTTCCCTGGTTAAAACCACGCCAACTCAATAGTCTCTGTTTAGCAAATTAACGGGCTCAGTCAAGTTAAAGCTTTATAATCCACGTGGGAAAGTGGGCCAGACAACCGCTGCCACGCAAGTGGGAGAGGAAAGTCCGGGCTCCATAGAGCAGGATGCTGGCTAACGGCCAGACGCCGCGAGGCGAGGAATAGGGCCACAGAGACGAGCGTATTCAGTTACGGTGAAACGCGGTAACCTCCATCCGGAGCAACACCAAATAGGCAGGCGATGAAGCGGCTCGCTGAGTCTGCGGGTAGGTGGCTGGAGCGGGTTAGTAATGACCCGCCTAGAGGAATGGTTGTCCACGACAGAACCCGGCTTATCGGCCCGCTTTCCCACTTCTTTTTTAATTCAATGACTTAGAGTTTTTTCCTAGAATAGCAGGCAAAAACACTCCCTAAGCATCGGTTTTTCCAGAAACTTATCCACAACCCAAAACCACCCCTAAGTCATTGAGGCATAGGGGTTTTTTTGTGTCTTTTATCTTGACCCCCCCAAAACTATCCCCTATAGTGGGTGCAAGTGGTGAATGGTGGGAGGATGTGGGTGAACGCCCCGTCCAAGCACCTCTAATTTCAATAATGGGGGATGCATGTTTCGGGGTGTTGCGACAGTCAGTCTGGATAGCAAAAACCGGCTTGTGGTGCCGGCGCGCTACCGTGACGCCCTTCTGGTAAATGGCGGCGGGCGTGTGGTCATCACGGCTGACCCGAGCCAGTGCCTACTGTTGTACCCCTTGCCCGAGTGGGAGCCGATCGAGAAAAAACTCAACGGCTTGTCCGACTTCAATCCCCGCACCCGCAGTCTCAAGCAATTGCTGGTTGGCTATGCGCATGACATGGACATGGATAGCGCGGGCCGTGTGTTGCTGCCGCCGATGCTGCGCAAATTTGCCGAGCTGGATAAAAACGTGGTGATGGTCGGCCAGGGCAGCAAGGTGGAATTGTGGAACGAGGCGCGTTGGGAAGCGCAGGTGTCGCAGGCGCTGACGTTCAGCGATGACGAATTGCCGCCCGAACTGGAGGGCTTTACGTTGTGATGGATGCCGCCCATGTGCCGGTGCTGGCACAGGAGGCGGTGGCGGCACTGGCGATCAAGTCCGATGGCGTGTATGTCGACGCCACCTTCGGTCGCGGCGGGCACAGCCGTTTGATTCTGGACCGACTGGGTCCGCAGGGTCGCTTGATTGCGCTGGACCGTGACCCGGATGCTATCCGTGCGGGTGGGGCGCTGCAGGATAAACGCCTGACGCTGGTACGCAGTGCGTTTTCGCGTTTGGGCGGGGTGTTGGGTGAGCTGGGTGTGACGCAGGTGGATGGGATTTTGCTGGATATCGGGGTGTCGTCACCGCAACTGGATGATGCAACACGCGGGTTCAGCTTTCGATTCGATGCGCCACTCGATATGCGTATGGATCCGGAGAGCGGCCTGTCGGCGGCAGACTGGCTGGCGTCGGCGGCAGAGGGGGAGATCAGTGAAGTCATCCGCACCTATGGGGAAGAGCGGTTTGCTAAATCGATTGCGCGCGCGCTTGTTGCGGCACGCGAAAAAGAAGCAATCCGCAGCACCGGCCAGCTGGCGAACCTCATCGCCGCAGCGGTCAAGCGGCGTGAGCCGGGGCAGCATCCGGCGACACGCAGCTTCCAGGCTATACGGATTTATATCAACCGCGAACTGGAAGAGTTGAGCGACGTGTTGCCGCAATGTGTGAACGCACTCCAGCCCGGCGGCCGACTTGCAGTCATCAGCTTTCATTCACTGGAGGACCGGATCGTCAAACGTTTCATGCGCGACGAGGCCATGGGCGAACAGGCGCCTGCGCGCTTGCCGATCCGTGCCGACATGCTGAAGCCGGGACGCCTGAAACTGATTGGGCGCGCCCAGCATGCAAGCGATTCCGAGGTGGCGGACAACCCGCGTGCCCGTAGTGCGGTATTGCGGGTGGCTGAGCGCGCAGGGGGGCTGCAGTGAGCCGTCTCAATATTGTTTTGGCATTGGTGCTGGTGGTGTGTGCGTTGGCGGTGATTCAGTCACAGCACCGCTCGCGCACCTATTTCGTGGAATTGGAACGCTTGAAAAAAGAGGCGCGTGCGCTCGACGAACAGTGGGGCCAACTGCAACTGGAGCAAAGCACCTGGGCCAACCCGGCGCGCGTGGATACGCTCGCGCGTTCGCAGCTCGGCCTGATGCCGCCGCCGCAGGAGCGCATCCGGGTTGAAACCGCACGACTTGAAACACGGATGGTTGTGCCGTGAATTACCATTCCCGCAAACTGCTCAAGCTGAATCTGGCACCCTGGCGCATGGCCATCGTGGGTGGCTTGTTGCTTTCCGGGTTTGTGGTGGTTGCCGGGCGTGCTTTTTACCTGCAGGGGCTGAACACTGATTATCTGCAAGGCAAGGGTGATGCGGTGGCCAATCGCTATCTCACCCTGCCAGCGCATCGTGGCCAGGTATCTGACCGGCATGGCCAGTTGCTGGCCATCAGCACGCCGGTTGAATCCTTGTGGGCGCGCCCGACCGAGCTCAAGTTGTCGTCTGCCCAGCAGGCGCAACTGGCCAAGGTGCTGGATATGTCACCCAAAATCCTGGCAAAAAAACTGGAGCGCAAAACGCGTGGCGAGTTCAGTCTGCAGCGTCCGGTGACACCCGAGCAGGCAGTCAGGATTGCCGCCATGGGTGTACCCGGGCTGCATTTGCGGCGTGAGTTCCGGCGCTACTACCCGGCCGGCGATGTGGCGGCGCATGTGGTGGGGTTCACCAATGTGGACGATCAGGGCCAGGAAGGCGTCGAGCGTGCGTATCAGGATTGGCTGGCCGGGCGCGAAGGCGAACGCCAGATCATGCGTGATCGTCGTGGCAACACCATCCGCGATCTGGTGCCGATCAAGACCGCACAAATGGGCGGCAATCTGGCGCTGGCGCTGGATCTCAAGATTCAATACCTGGCGCATCGGGAACTGGCTGCCGCGATTGCCACGCATAAGGCCAAAGGCGGCAGCGTGGTCGTGCTCGACGCCAAGACCGGCGAGATTCTGGCGCTGGCGAATCAGCCTAATTTCAATCCCAACAATCGGCGCAATTATCAGCCGGGTCCGATGCGCAACCGCGCAGTGATCGACACCTTCGAGCCGGGCTCGACCATCAAGCCATTTGTTGCAGCGGCGGTTCTGGAGCGAGGCTTGTTTCACTCCGACAGCGTGATCGATACGCCACAGACCTGGCTGGTTGGAACCAAGCGGGTGCGCGATGAGCATCCGCATCCGCAAATGACGGTCAGTGAAATCATCCAGAAATCGAGCAACGTCGGCGCCGTGAAAATGGCCATGGCCTTGACGCCGCAGCAATTCTGGGAAGTATTGAACCGTGCCGGTTTCGGTCAGAAACCCGGATCGGGCTTCCCGGGTGAAACGTCCGGTCGCCTGCGCGACGCCAGTACCTGGAAACCCGTTGAGCAAGCCACGATGGCGTACGGTTATGGGCTGTCGGTCAGCCTGCTGCAGTTGTCACGTGCGTACATGGCATTTGCCAATGATGGTGAAGTGATGCCCTTGTCGTTCCTCAAGCGCGAGCCGCAGGAGCTGGTGGGTGAGCGGGTGTTTTCACCGAGTGTGGCGCGCGAAGTGCGTGCCATGATGGAAACGGTCACCCAGGAAGGGGGGACCGGTACCCGTACCCGTGTACCGGGGTATCGCGTGGCGGGCAAGACCGGCACTGCTCACAAGATTGTCAACGGGCGTTATGCGCCGGATCGTTACCTGGCTTCATTTATCGGCATGGCGCCTGCGTCGAATCCGCGCCTCATCATAGGCGTGGCGATCGACGAGCCGTCTGGCGGGGTGTATTACGGCGGCAGCGTGGCAGGCCCGGTGTTTGCACAGGTCATGGCTGGCAGCTTGCGCCAGCTGGCCTTGCCACCGGACGCCCCTGAAACTGCGACGCACGTGACTCAGGGCACGCCGCCTTTGGTCACCCGCGCGGATGGGGGGGCTTGATGGCGAAACCGGTCATGCAGCCGAACACGGATTTCAATGCTACGCAAGCACAGCAGGAATCCGTGCCCCATATACTGGAGCGGCTCGGAATCAAGGTTGGTGAACTCACCAGCGACAGCCGCAAAGCATCGGCGGGCCGGGTGTTTGCCGCCTATCCGGGCGAGTCGCGTGATGGCCGTGATTTTATTGCGCAGGCAGTCGCGCAGCGTACCGATGGGGTGCTGTGGGAGGCTGATCACTATCAGTGGGATCCAGCCCTTGCTGTTCCCAACGCCGGTGTGGTCGGGCTTAAAAACCGTATCGGCGAAATTGCCGCGCACGTGTATGGCGAGCCTTCGCGTGCATTACACATGATCGGGATTACCGGCACCAACGGCAAAACTTCCGTGGCGCACTGGCTGGCACAGGCTTTCACACAGCTGGGTCAGAAAGCCGCCATCATCGGCACCGCTGGCAATGGCTTTCCCGACGCGCTGGTCCCTTCCCTGAATACCACGCCTGACGCCATCGAATTGCAGCAGCGGCTGGCGAACTATCAACGGCAAGGCGCGGCCGTATGTGCAATGGAAGTGTCATCGCATGGTCTGGTTCAGGACCGTGTCAGTGGCACCTCGTTCAACATTGCGGTGCTGACCAATTTGTCGCGCGACCACCTCGATTATCACGGCGACATGGACAGCTATGCCCGGGCCAAGGCGCGGCTGTTCGACTGGCCGGGGCTGGAATGGCTGGTGCTGAATGTCGACGACATGTTTGGCCGACAATTGGAACAGTCACACGATGCTTCACGCGTCGCAGGTTATGGCTTGCAGCGCGGTGCGGTGGTGGCTGAGAAGCTTGCCCTGTCGCAGGCGGGTCTGCATCTGAAGCTGCGCACGGACTGGGGCCATACCGAGTTCGATGCACCGCTGCTGGGACGTTTCAACGCCTCCAATCTGTTGGCCGTGCTCACCACCCTGCTGGTGTCCGGGGTGAAACTGGACGATGCCTGCAAGGCGCTAAAACATATCAGCCCACCGCCTGGGCGGATGCAGACTCTGGGCGGTAACGTACACCCGCTGGTGGTGGTGGACTATGCCCATACCTCCGATGCGCTGGAAAAAGTGCTCGCCACGCTGCGCGAAATCGTCAGCGGTGGTCGTCTTGTTTGTGTCTTTGGCTGCGGTGGCAACCGCGACAAGGGCAAACGTCCGCTGATGGGGCAAGCTGCCGCCCAGGGTGCGGACGAAGTCTGGGTCACCAGCGACAATCCGCGCAATGAAGACCCGCGTCACATCATCGACGACATCCTGGCCGGAACCGGCAGCATCAAACCGGATCACCCGCTGCATGTCGAAGCGGATCGCGCGCGCGCCATCTTCGAAGCGATTGGCAGCGCCCAGCCGGGCGATGTAGTGCTGATCGCGGGCAAGGGCCATGAGGATTATCAGGAAATTGCCGGGCAGCGCCTGCCGTTTTCCGATGTGGATGTTGCGCGCAAAGCGCTGGAGGCGTGGACATGAGCGACCGAGCCTGCGTAGCTGCGAGCACCGTGAATGGCAACCTGCGCCGACATGCAGCTTCCTGTCATGCCGGTATGTTGACGGAGGCGTGGACATGATGCGCCTTGCTGAAGCGGCCGCCATGCTGAATGTTGCTTATAACGGCGCGGATGGTAACGTGCTGCGCGTCTCCACCGACAGCCGCAGCATCCAGCCGGGCGACCTGTTTATTGCGTTGCGCGGTGAAAAATTCGATGGCGGCAATTATGCCGCTCAGGCCCTGAAGCAGGGCGCGGTGGGCGTCGTGCTTGACCCTGCCCAGGCGCCCGATATTGCGACCGCCATCCGCGTCGACGATACCCGTCTTGCACTGGGCAAGCTGGCCGCCGCCTGGCGGAACCGTTTCAGCCTGCCGGTGGTGGCGATTACCGGCAGCAATGGCAAAACCACGGTGAAGGAAATGCTGGCGGCGATCCTGCGGGTGGAAGCAGGTGCAGGGTTGGCCGTGCTCAACACCGAAGGCAATCTCAATAACGACATCGGCCTGCCGCTGATGCTGCTGCGTCTGCGCGAAACGCACCGGTTTGCCGTCCTGGAAATGGGCATGAACCACGCGGGCGAGATCGACTACCTGACGCGGCTGGCACGGCCGGATGTGGCTGTGATCAACAATGCCATGACCGCGCATATCGGATTCCTGGGGTCGGTTGAAAACATTGCGCGCGCCAAGGGCGAAATTTTCAATGGCTTGTCGGAAACCGGAATCGCCGTCTTCAATGCCGACGACGCCCATGCCTGGCTGTGGCGCGAGGCCAATGCCCAGCGCAGCGTGCTCGACTTTGGGTTGGCATCAACGGCAACGGTTCGCGGGCACTATCAGTCGACCGATTTTGGCGCAGCGCTCACCCTGACGCTGCCCAATGCCACGCTTGAGATCAAGCTGCAGGTGCCGGGCGCGCATAACGTGATGAATGCACTCGCTGCGGCAACGGCCGCATTTGCGCTCAACATCAGCCATCGCAGCATTGTCGCGGGCCTGTCCGGCTTCAGCGGGATCAAGGGCCGTCTGCAAAAGCAATCAGCCCTGCATGGCAGCACCTTCATCGACGACACCTACAACGCCAACCCCGATTCGGTAAAAGCAGCGTTGACGGTGCTGGCGCAGCAACCGGGCAAAAAAATTCTGGTGCTGGGCGACATGGGCGAGCTGGGCACGGATGCTGCTGCCATGCACGCCCAGATCGGGCTCGCCGCGCGCGCCGCAGGCGTAAACAGGCTTCTGGCACTGGGCGAACTGACGCAGGAAACCGTCGGCGCATTCGGTGCCGGTGCCATGCATTTCGCGCGTATTCAGGAACTGCTGGCCGAACTTGAAAACGAACTCACACCTGACACCACCGTGCTGGTGAAGGGGTCACGCTTCATGCAGATGGAACGCGTGGTGCAAAGTTTTATGGACACTCCCATCGGCCAGACGACCGGAGCTCAAGGACACTGACATGCTGCTTTGGTTATTTCAACAACTCGGGCAGGACATTCGCGCTTTCAACGTCTTCAATTATCTGACGTTGCGCGCGGTGCTGGCAGCGCTCACCGCACTGACCATTTCCTTTATTGTCGGCCCGGCCGTGATCCGCAAACTGGCTGCGCTGAAAATCGGTCAGTCGGTACGTAACGATGGCCCGCAAACGCACCTGATCAAGGCCGGGACGCCGACCATGGGCGGCGCGCTGATTCTGGTGTCGGTGACGATTACCACCTTGTTGTGGGCTGACCTGCGCAATGACTATGTATGGGTCGCGCTGTTCACCTTGCTGGGTTTTGGCATCATCGGCTGGGTGGATGACTGGCGCAAGGTGGTGGAAAAAAATTCGCGCGGTCTGCCCTCGCGCTGGAAATATTTCTGGCAGTCGGTGATTGGCCTGCTGGTCGCCGGCTATCTGTGGCAAACCGCTGCCCTGCCGGCGCAGACCGAACTCATCATTCCTTTTCTCAAGCATGCGACGCTGACGCTGTCGGCCGTGGGCTTTATTGCGCTGACTTACTTCGTCATCGTGGGCTCGAGCAATGCCGTCAACCTGACCGACGGCCTGGATGGTTTGGCCATCCTGCCGACCGTGATGGTGGCAGCAGCCCTGGCCATTTTTGCCTACGTTGCGGGTAACGCGGTGTTCTCCAAATACCTTGGCGTGCCCTTCATTCCGGGCGCGGGTGAACTGGCCGTGTTTTGTGCCGCCATGGCCGGAGCGGGGCTGGCCTTCCTGTGGTTCAACGCCTACCCGGCAGAAGTTTTTATGGGCGATGTGGGTGCACTGGCACTCGGTGCCGCGCTGGGTGTGGTCGCCGTCATCGTACGCCAGGAAATCATTCTGTTCATCATGTGCGGCGTGTTCGTGGTGGAAACCCTGTCGGTGATGGTGCAGGTGGCTTCGTTCAAGCTCACCGGCAAGCGCGTATTCCGCATGGCGCCGATTCATCATCACTATGAACTCAAGGGCTGGAAAGAAAACCAGGTGGTGGTGCGGTTCTGGATCATCAGCATGATGCTGATACTGATTGGCCTATCGAGCCTGAAACTGAGATGAACTACGACAGCCTGAATCTTTCCGGCAAAAATGTCCTGGTCCTCGGCCTGGGAGACACCGGCCTGTCGTGCGCGCGCTGGCTGGATGCACGCGGCGCGAAGGTGAGCGTGGCGGACAGCCGCGCGGTTCCGCCGCACGCTGCACGCCTGGCTGAATGGTTGCCCGAGGTGGCGCTGCACACCGGCCCGTTTGATGACGCGCTGCTGCAGGCAGCAGAACTGCTTGTCGTCAGCCCCGGCGTGCCGCTTTCCGAGCCGGCTGTCGAGCGGGCCATCGCCGCAGGCGTCGAGGTGGTCGGCGACGTTGAACTGTTTGCGCGCGCCATCCAGGCGTTGAATGTCGCGCGTGCCAATGCGCCGGATGACACGCATCCCATCCGGGTCATCGCCATTACCGGCAGCAACGGCAAGAGCACGGTCACCGCGATGTGCGGGGACATGTGCCGCATGGCGGATTTGGCGACCTGCGTGGCAGGCAATATTGGCCTGCCTGTACTCGATGCCCTGTATGAGATCGAACAGGGCATTTCCCCTGTTCCTGATGTGTGGGTGCTGGAGCTTTCCAGCTTCCAGCTGGAAACCACGACGCATCTCAACGCCACCGCCGCTACCGTGCTCAACCTGTCGGAAGATCATATGGATCGCTATGCCGACATGGATGCCTATGCTGCTGCCAAAGCGCGGATTTTTAACGGCGACGGCGTGCAAGTGGTGAATCGTGACGATTCGCGCACGATGGCCATGATCCTGCCGGGGCGGCAAGTGGTCAGCTTTGGCCTGGACCGCTGCCCCCGCGAGCAGAATTTTGGTCTGTGCGAGGACGAGTTGTGCCTGGGCGGCGACTTGCTGATGCCGCAATCCGCGTTGCGGGTGACGGGCTTGCATAACGTGGCCAATGCGCTGGCAGCGCTGGCGCTGACCCGTGCACTGGATTTGCCGATGGACAACCTGCTGCGCGGGTTGCTGCATTTCAAGGGCTTGCCACACCGGGTCGAGAAAGTTGCCGAGATCGAAGGCGTCACCTATTACGACGATTCCAAGGGCACCAATGTGGGTGCCACCGAGGCTGCGCTCTACGGCATGGGCAAGCGTCACGCGGTGGTGATCCTGGGTGGGGATGGCAAAGGTCAGGATTTCAGCCCGCTCAAGGCGGCGGTCGAGGCCAATGCGCGTGCCGTGCTGCTGATCGGACGCGACGCACCCCTGATTGCAGCGGCCATCGAGGGGTGCAAGGTGGAAACGGTTACGGTCAGCAGCCTGACCGAAGCCGTCGAACAGGCCCAGCGACTGGCCCATCCGGGTGACGCCGTGCTGTTGTCCCCGGCGTGTGCCAGCTTCGATATGTTCCGCAATTACATCCACCGTGCCGAAGTCTTTATTGCTGCCGTCAACAAGCTGGCAGCAGAAAGGGGCGCGACCTGATGCTGTACGCCGCGCGCGCGCCCAAGCCCAGTTCCGAGCTCGATTTCAACCTGATGTGGCTGACCGTCGGTTTGCTGGCAATTGGCCTGGTAATGGTCTATTCGGCTTCCATTGCGATTGCCGAGGCTGCCAAATACACCGGTGGCAACGGCGAATATTATTTGCTGCGCCAGGGCAGTTTCATTGCGATTGGCGTCATGGTCGGTGTGGGTGCCTTTCAGATTCCGACCAAGGTCTGGCAGCAGGCAGCGCCGTATCTGTTTCTGGCGGGATTGCTGTTGCTGCTGGTGGTGCTGATCCCGGGTATCGGGCGTGAAGTAAACGGCAGCCGCCGCTGGATCCCGCTCGGCTTTGCCAACCTGCAGCCGTCCGAGCTGATGAAGTTTCTGGCAGTGCTCTACGCGGCCGACTACACCACGCGCAAGGCCGCCTTCATGCATGATTTCAAGAAGGGTTTTTTGCCGATGGCCGGCGTGATGATGCTGGCCGGTGCCCTGCTGCTGCGCGAGCCGGACTTTGGTGCTTTTGTCGTCATCATTTCCATCGCCATGGGCATCCTGTTCCTGGGTGGGCTGAACTGGAAGGTGTTTGCGGGACTGGTGGTGGTGCTGCTGATCGGCTTCGTGCTGCTGATCCTGACTTCACCGTATCGCCTGCAGCGCGTGCTCGGTTTCATGGACCCGTTCGCCGACCCCTACGGCAAGGGCTATCAGTTGTCGCATGCCCTGATTGCTTTTGGCCGGGGTGAATGGCTGGGCCTGGGCCTGGGTGGCAGTGTCGAAAAATTGTTCTATCTGCCCGAGGCGCATACCGATTTCCTGCTGTCGGTCATCGCCGAAGAATTTGGGTTTGTCGGTGTGCTGTTCGTCGTTGGCTTGTTTGCCTGGCTCATCATCAAGGCTTTCATGATCGGCCATCGTGCCGCCCAGCTCGAGCGCAATTTTTGCGCGCTGGTCGCACAGGGCATCGGTATCTGGCTCGGCGTGCAGGCGCTGATCAACATGGGGGTGAATGTCGGCCTGCTACCGACCAAAGGACTCACCCTGCCTTTCCTGTCGTTTGGCGGCAGCGGCATCGTCGCCAACTGTCTGGCCATCGCGGTGCTGCTGCGCATCGACTGGGAACACCGGCAGATGATGCGGGGGAAAACATTTTGATGGCCGCCGCGAACCGTACCCTGATGGTGATGGCCGGTGGAACCGGTGGTCATGTCTATCCTGCGCTTGCAGTGGCTGATGCCCTGCGCGCGCGCGGCTGGGATGTGTTCTGGCTCGGCACACGCGCCGGGCTGGAAGCGCGCGTGGTACCGCAAGCCGGCATCGACATGGTGTGGGTGTCGATGGGCGGCATGCGTGGCAAGAGCTTGCTGAAAAAACTGATGCTGCCGCTGATGCTGCTGATCGCCTTTGGCCAGAGCCTGCGTGCGATTTTGCAGCGCCGGCCCGATGTGGTGCTGGGCATGGGCGGCTACACCGCTTTTCCGGGCGGCATGATGGCCAGCCTGCTGAACAAGCCACTGGTCATCCACGAACAGAACTCGGTCGGCGGCCTGACCAACCGGGTGCTGGCCTGCCTTGCCAGTCGCGTGCTGACGGCATTCCCGCAGGCTTTCCGTGGCGAGAAAGACAAGCCCATCCCGTGTCGTCGCGTGACAACCGAGTGGGTGGGCAACCCGGTGCGGACCGATATTGTTGGCGTGAGCAAAGCGTCGCACAGCGGTCCGTTGCGCCTGCTGGTGGTCGGCGGCAGCCTGGGCGCATCGGCACTGAATGACCTGATTCCCAAAGCACTAGCCTTGCTGCCGCCTGAACAGCGCCCGCAGGTGGTGCATCAGTCGGGCCGCCAGCATCTCGATATCCTGCGCGCCAATTATGCGGCTGCCGGGGTTGAGGCCGAGGTGCGCGATTACATCGAAGACATGGCGGCAGCCTATCAGGCATGCGATTTCGCCATCTGCCGCGCGGGCGCAATGACGGTGGCCGAGCTGGCCTGTGCCGGTGTACCCGCTGTGCTGGTGCCCTTTCCGTTTGCCGTGGATGACCATCAGACCGGCAATGCCGAATTTCTCAGCACAGCCGGCGCAGCCTGGCTGATGCAGCAAAAGGACCTGAGCGCGGACAAACTGGCCGCGCTGATCGGCGGGCTGGACCGCGCCACGCTCGCCGCCATGTCCGAGCAAGCCTTGAAACTGGCCAAGCCCGATGCGACGCAGCAGGTCGCGGATATTTGTGAGGCGCTCGCCCGATGAAACACGCGGTCCAACACATTCACTTTATCGGCATGGTCGATCCGAGCAGGGAGCAGGGTTCCCGCTTGCGGGATGGGACCGGCCGGGAGGATCGCCAGATGCCGATGTTGAACCTGGCCACGGGCGGGGAGCGGCGATGAAGCACGCGGTCAAACATATCCACTTTATCGGCATCGGCGGCGTCGGCATGTGCGGCATTGCGGAAGTGCTGCTGAATCTGGGGTATGCCGTGTCCGGTTCGGACCTGGCAGACAATGCTGTTACGCAGCGGCTGACCCGTCTGGGTGCGCGCATCCAGCGGGGACATGCGGCCGACCATATCAATGGCGCCGATGCCGTAGTGGTGTCGACCGCGGTGCAGGAAGACAACCCCGAACTGGTTGCGGCCCGTGACAGGAAAATGCCCATCGTGCCGCGTGCGCTGATGCTGGCCGAACTGATGCGCCTGCAGCAGGGGATTGCGGTGGCCGGCACGCACGGCAAGACCACGACGACCAGTCTGGTGGCCAGCATACTCGGCGAGGCGGGCATGGACCCGACCTATGTCATCGGCGGCAAACTAACCGCGGCCGGTGCCAATGCACGGCTCGGCAAAGGCGACTTTCTGGTAGCCGAGGCAGACGAATCGGATGCGTCCTTCCTTTATCTCACGCCGGTGATCGCGATCGTCACCAACATCGACGCCGATCACATGGACACCTATGGCCATGATTTCGAGCGTCTGAAGCAGGCATTCGTCGACTTCTGCCAGCGTCTGCCTTTCTATGGCATGGCCGTGCTGTGTATCGACGATCCGAATGTGCGTGAAATCATCCCGCGCATCACCAAGCCGATCACCACCTATGGCTTCGACGAGTCGGCGCAGGTGCGTGCAGTCAATGCCCGCTTCGAAGCGGGCCAGATGCACTTCACCGTCAAACGCGAAGGCATGGCGGATCTCGATATCGTGCTGAACCATCCCGGCATGCATAACGTGCTGAATGCCCTGTCGGCGATTGCAGTGGCGACCGAAGTCGATGCCAGCGATGCCGCCATCGTCAAGGCGCTGGCCGAGTTTCATGGCGTCGGGCGGCGTTTCCAGCGCTACGGCGAGCATCCTACCAAGGACGGTGGCACCTACACCCTGGTCGATGACTACGGCCATCACCCGGTGGAAATGGCGGCCACGCTGGCGGCAGCGCGCGGTGCTTTTCCTGATCGACGTCTGGTGCTGGTGTTCCAGCCGCACCGCTACACCCGCACGCGTGACTGCTTCGAGGATTTTGTGAAAGTGCTGTCGGAAACCGACGTGCTGGTGCTGACCGAAGTGTATCCCGCAGGCGAGGCGCCCATCGTCGCGGCAGATGGCCGCGCACTGGCACGTGCCGTCCGGGTCGCCGGCCGGGTCGAGCCGGTGTTTGTGGAAAACGTCGCCGATATACACGCAGCACTGAATGATCTGACCCTGGCCGGCGATGTGGTGCTGGTGATGGGTGCGGGCAGCATCGGGCAAGTAGCCCCGGCTCTGGGAGCAAGCGATGCGGCATGACTACCGCATGAGCGAGATGGATCTGGGCGGCGGCGCCGCACCGGTGCTGCGCGGTCAGTTCCTCTACAACGAGCCGATGAAAAAGCACGTGTCCTGGCGTGCCGGCGGTGCAGCACAACGCGTCTATATCCCGGCTGATCTGGAAGACCTGACCTGGCTGGTGCGCTCGGTGCCTGCGCAGCAGGACATCCACATGGTGGGCCTGGGCAGCAATCTGTTGGTGCGCGATGGCGGGGTTACCGGCGTCGTAATCCTGTTGCATGGCGTGTTGACCAAGCTGGCGATCGAGGGCCGCACGCAAGGATTGCCGCAGGCCCCGACCGATATCGATACCGCCCTGGTGTATGCCCAGGCAGGGGTGGCTTCACCCAAGCTGGCGCGTTTTGCCGCGACTCACAATCTGGTGGGCGGTGAATTCTGGGCCGGTATTCCGGGCACGGTTGGCGGGGCCATTGCAATGAACGCCGGCTGCTACGGCAGCGAAACCTGGGACAAGCTGGTGCAGGTGCAGACGCTGGATCGCCAGGGCCAGATCAACGAACGCTTGCCGTATGAATACGTCACGGGCTACCGGCATGTCGCGCTGAAACAGGCACAACAGGAATGGTTTATCGGCGGCTGGTTCCGGCTGGCTTGCGGCGACGGCATGGCTTCGCGCGAAGTGATCAAGGATCTGCTGAAAAAGCGGATCGCCTCGCAGCCGCTGAATCTGCCGAATGCCGGTTCGGTGTTCCGCAATCCGCCCGGCGATTTTGCCGCCCGGTTGATCGAGTCCTGCGGGCTCAAGGGGTTTCGCATCGGTGATGCACAGGTATCCGAGAAGCACGCCAACTTCATCGTCAACCTGGGCAAGGCCAGCGCCACCGATATCGAACGGCTGATCGAACATGTGGAAGGCAGTGTGGAAGCGCGCACCAATGTGCGGCTGATCCGCGAAGTGCGAATTATTGGAGAGCGTCAGTGAGCGTGATTGAGTCGGCGAAACGTTTTGGCAAGGTCGCCGTGATGCTGGGTGGGACGTCGGCTGAACGCCCCGTATCCTTGAATAGCGGCGCGGCCGTGTTGGCCGCGCTCACCCGGCAGGGCGTGGATGCGCATGCTTTTGACCCGGCCACACGCAATCTCGGTGATTTGATCACCGGCGAGTTTGATCGCGTATTCATCGCGTTGCACGGACGCTATGGTGAAGACGGCTGCATGCAGGGCGCGCTCGAATTGCTGGACATTCCCTATACCGGAAGCGGGGTCATGGCATCGGCCATCGGCATGGATAAATGGCGCACCAAATTGCTATGGCGTGCCGCTGGCCTGCCCACCGCCGATTGGGAGATTCTCACTGCCGCCAGCGAATTTGCCGAGGTCGAAAAAAAGCTTGGCCTGCCCATATTCGTCAAACCCGCACACGAAGGTTCCAGTATCGGCATGAGCAAGGTGACCGAGCATGGCACGCTGAAGGCCGCATATGACCTGGCTGCCGAACATGACCCGCTGGTGCTGGCAGAGAAGTTCATCGACGGTGCCGAATTCACGGTCGGCATTCTGGGTGATACCGCATTGCCGCTGATCCGTTTGCAGCCGCCGCAGGACAAGGCGTTCTACGACTTCGAAGCCAAATACATCAGCAACGACACTGAATACCATTGTCCGGCCGGCTTGCTCGACTCCCAGGAAATGGCGTTTCGCCAGCTGGCGCTGGATGCGTTCCGTCTGCTTGGCGGCCGCGGCTGGGGCCGGGTCGACGTGATGCTCGACAGCCTGGGCAACCCGTACTTGCTGGAAGCGAATACCTCGCCCGGCATGACCGATCACAGCCTGGTGCCGATGGCGGCACGCGTGGCCGGACTGGATTTCGATGCGCTGTGCATGAAAATTCTGGAGCAGACACTGGCATGAGTATGTCACCCCAACTCGACGCCCACCCTTTGTGTCAGCTTGCGCGCGCGCTGACCTGGGGTGCGCTCGGCTTGCTGACCTATGGCGGAATCAGCTGGCTGGCGGCTCAGCCGTGGTTTGCCCTGCATCATCTGGAAGTGAAGACACCTACTGCCCACGTGACCGAAGCGCAGATCCGACTGGTGGCCGAGCGCCGGGTGCGGGGTACGTTCTTTACCGTTGACCTGGAGCGCGTGCGCAGCAGCCTGGAAAAACTGCCGTGGGTACGCGAAGCACGCGTGGAGCGTCGCTGGCCCGACACCCTGGTGGTGTCGCTGGTTGAGCATGTGCCGCTGGCGCGCTGGAACGATCATTCATTGATCAGCGATGCGGGTGACGTATTCGTTGCTGCAGTAAACCAACCCTTGCCGCGGCTGTTTGGTCCTGAGAGCAGCAGCCTGGAAGTGGTCACTGCTTACCGCAGCCATCAAGCCGCACTTGCGCCGCTGGGCATGCACATCAGTGAATTGCGTCTGTCGCCTCGCCATGCCTGGCGTATCCGGCTGGACAACGGCATGCAGCTGGCGCTGGGCCGTGAGCAGGCCGAGCTGCGTCTGGCGCGTTTCGTGACCTTGTATCCGCGGCTGTTTGCCACACAGGCCATGGCGGACATCTCAACTTCATCAGCAGGTGCATCAGACGACCTGCCTGCTGTCCCGATTGTGCCCGCCGCCCAGATGATCCCTGACACGGTTGATTTACGCTATCCCGACGGCTTTGCCGTGCGGATGCCGAACGGCGCTTCACCCTTTAAACCGAGTGCTACATGAGTGCCACGCAATATGAGTAAGCCAAGAGACCCTAAAAATCTGATTGTCGGCCTCGACATTGGCACCTCCAAAATCGTCTGCATCGTTGCCGAAATCAACGACGAAGGCGTGCTGGACATCATCGGCATGGGTACAAGCCCCTCGCGCGGTTTACGGCGTGGCGTGGTGGTCAACATCGAGGCCACCGTCAACGCCATTCAGCGCGCGCTGGAAGAGGCCGAACTGATGGCCGACTGCAAGATACGCGAGGTCTATACCGGCATCGCCGGCAGCCACATCAAGAGCTTCAATTCGCACGGCATGTTCGCCATCAAGGACAAGGAAATCAGCCAGATGGACGTCGACCGCGTGGTGGATACCGCGCGTGCGGTCAACATCCCGACCGACCAGCAGATCCTCCACACCATTCCACAGGAATTCATCGTCGACGGCCAGGAAGACGTGCGTGACCCGCTCGGCATGAGCGCGGTGCGACTGGAAGTGAAAGTGCACATCGTCACCGGCGCGGTGTCGGCGGCGCAGAACATCATCAAGTGTGTGCGTCGTTGCGGGCTGGAAGTGGCCGACCTGGTGCTGCAACCGCTGGCTTCGGCGATGGCGGTGCTGACCGAAGACGAGCGCGAACTGGGTGTGTGTTTGGTCGATATCGGCGGCGGCACCACCGACATTGCCGTGTTCACCAACGGTGCGATTCGTCATACCGCCGTGATTCCGGTGGCGGGCGACCAGGTCAACAACGACATCGCGGTGGCGCTGCGCACCCCGCCGAAAGAGGCCGAGGACATCAAGATCCGCTTCGGCTGCGCGTTGCGCCAGCTGGCCGACGCGCGCGACATGATCGAAGTGCCCGGCATTGGCGACCGCCCGCCGCGCACGCTGTCCCGACAAACACTGGCCGAATTCATCGAGCCGCGCATGGAAGAACTGTATTCGCTGGTGCAGGCGGAACTGCGTCGCAGCGGCTTCGAGGAGCTGCTGTCGTCCGGCATCGTCATCACCGGTGGCTCGGCCGGCATGCAGGGCATGGTCGAACTGGGCGAGGAAGTGTTCCACATGCCGGTGCGCATGGGCTGGCCACGCTATGAAGGTGGCCTGGCCGAGGTGATGCACAACCCGCGTTATGCCACCGGCCTGGGCTTGTTGTTGGCTGGGCTGGAATCGCGCGGACGCGATGCGCCGAAGCTGACGGGCAACAGCCTCAAGGACATTCTTGAGCGGATGAAAAGCTGGTTCAAGGGGAATTTCTGACGTGCCCACGGGATAGCACAGGCGACGTCGAAACAGGATTTGGTGGTAGTGCCGGATGCATCAGACCCATCCCGGCAAACACGCCAAAGGATTTTTGAGTGTGGTTTTTGATTGAGTAAAAAGAGGAGAGCAACATGTTTGAACTGATGGATGTAGACACCCAGGATGCAGTGATCAAGGTGATTGGCGTGGGCGGTTGCGGCGGCAACGCAGTTGACCACATGATCACCTCGGGATTGGCCGGCGTGGAATTCATCGCCATCAACACCGATGCGCAGGCCCTGAATCGCAACCAGGCCAAGCTGCAGCTGCAGCTTGGCAATGGCGTGACCAAGGGCCTGGGCGCCGGCGCCAACCCCGACATCGGCCGCGAAGCCGCGCTGGAAGACCGCGAGCGCATCGCCGAACTGATCGACGGCGCCGATATGCTGTTCATCACCGCCGGCATGGGTGGCGGCACCGGCACTGGCGCCGCGCCGGTGGTGGCCGAAGTCGCCAAGGAACTCGGCATCCTGACGGTTGCGGTGGTCACCAAGCCCTTCCTGTTCGAAGGCCGCCGTGTACGCGCGGCCAATATCGGCATCGAAGCGCTGTCGAAGCACGTCGATTCGCTCATCATCATCCCCAACGAAAAGCTGATGCAGGTGCTGGGCGACGACGTCTCGATGCTCGACGCCTTCAAGGCCGCCAACGAGGTGCTGCACGGCGCGGTCGGCGGCATTGCCGAAGTCATCAACTGCCCCGGTCTGGTCAACGTCGACTTTGCTGACGTGCGCACCGTGATGAGTGAAATGGGCATGGCGATGATGGGTTCGGCCCAGGCCAGCGGCGAAAACCGCGCGCGCATTGCTGCCGAACAAGCCGTTGCCAGCCCGTTGCTGGAAGACGTCAATCTGGCCGGCGCACGCGGCGTGCTGGTCAACATCACCGCATCAAGCACCGTGAAGATGCGTGAAATCCACGAAGTGATGAACACCATCAAGGAATTCACGGCTGAAGAAGCAACGGTGATCGTCGGCCAGGTGCTCGACGACAGCATGGAAGAGTCCTTGCGCGTCACCATGGTGGCTACCGGTCTGGGCAGCCCTGTTGCCCGCCAGCAGCCCAAGCCAATGCAAATCATCCGCACCGGCACCGACGATGCGCCGATGATGATGGGCGACAGCGAAGAACTGCCTAGCGTGATGACCACCCGTCGTTCGCGCACCATCCAGGCGATGACCGATTCCGGCATCGACACCCTGGATATTCCGGCATTCCTGCGCCGCCAAGCCGACTGAGTGTCGTCGGGGCATTGCCAGCATGCGCGCATCCCGGTCAGTGACCGGAATGCGCGCATGGCTGCTCGCCTCGCGGCCGGTTAAAATGCCGGGATGATCAAGCAACGCACACTTAAAACGCCGGTCCGCGCCACGGGCGTGGGCCTGCATTCCGGCGTCAAGGTCGAGATGACCCTGCGCCCGGCTGCGCCCAACCTGGGCATCGTGTTTCGGCGGATGGACCTCAATCCGCCCGCCGAACTCACCGCCGATCCCTATCTGGTTACCGACACGCGGCTGTGCTCGATGCTCGAATCCGGCGCCGCCAAAGTGTCCACCGTCGAACATCTGATGTCTGCGCTGGCGGGTCTCGGTATCGACAACCTGCTGGTCGACCTGACCGGCCCCGAAATCCCCATCATGGATGGCTCCTCGGCGCCGTTCGTGTTCCTGCTGCAATCCGCCGGCATCGTAGAACAGGATGCGCCCAAGCAATACGTGCGCATCACCCGCCCGATCGAAGTGCGCG
>CAYGMS010000003.1:0-14067 GCA_964350905.1 uncultured Thiobacillus sp.
CCTTGGAGGGAATCGTCCGGAACACCGCGCCAGCGCCATACTGCTGGTTGAAGGCGTTGACCCGGAAACGCGCCAGCGAGGGGATTTCAAACGAGAAGTCGATTTCCAGCGTTTCTTCGTACACCTTGCGCTGGCTGTCGTTCATGATGTCGTACACCATACGGTGCACGTCCTTGTGTTCCATCGGCGGCAGATTGATGCGGCGAATATCGCCGTTGACCCGGATCATCGGCGGCAGGCTGGCCGAGAGGTGTAAATCGGAAGCCTTGTTCTTGACGGAAAATGCCAGCAACTCAGAAATATCCACGTATGCCTCTCTCAGTATCGGGTGGGGGTTTTGACAGATAATAATCCCAATGGATAACGACTCGACAAGGCAAAAACTTGAGCCTGGCATGACGGATGCTTATCTCACGCCGGATAAGCGTTTGCCTGCGGTGCAGGAACGGATTGCGCAAGCGGCATCTGCTGCTGGGCGTAAGCCGTCCGACGTAAACTTGCTGGCGGTCAGCAAGACCTTTGATGCCGACGTCATACGCAGGCTGGCGGCATGCGGACAGCGTGAATTTGGTGAAAACTACCTGCAGGAAGCTCTGGCAAAGCAGGCTCGACTCATCGATTTGCCGTTGCTATGGCATTTCATCGGGCCGATACAGAGCAACAAGACCCGCGCCATCGCTGAAAATTTCAGCTGGGTGCACAGTGTTGACCGCCTGAAAATTGCCGAACGCCTGTCCGTCCAGCGCCCTGCCGATTTGCCGCCGCTGCAGGTGTGTATCGAGCTCAATGTCAGTGATGAGGCCAGCAAGGGCGGGGTGGCTCTGGTGGAGCTGCCGGCGCTGGCCGATGCCGTGGCGGCGCTGCCACGGTTGCAGCTGCGCGGCCTGATGGCGATCCCGGCTGCGACGTCTGATGTGGCGGAGCAGCGCACGGCTTTTCGGCAGGTACGCGAGGCGTTCGAGGGATTGAACGCGCGCGGGCATGTGCTCGATACCCTGTCGATGGGGATGTCATCGGATCTGGAAGCGGCCATACTGGAAGGCGCAACGATTGTGCGCGTTGGAACGGCACTATTTGGTGAAAGGAACACTACACATGCATAAAGTCAGTTTTATTGGAGGCGGCAACATGGCTGCCGCCATCATCGGTGGCCTGATTGCCAGCGGAACTTCGCCCACCGACATCGAGGTGGTGGAAATCAATGCCGATGCGCGTGCCCTGCTGGCCGCCCGGTTCGGTGTGGTGACGCAGTCGGATCTGTCGCAGGCAAGGCTGCATGCCTTGGTCGTGCTGGCGGTGAAGCCCCAGATCCTGCCTGAAGCGTCAGCCGCCCTGGCGTCGCGTCTCAAGGGCCAGCTGGTGGTTTCAATCGCCGCCGGGGTGCGGGTGGCCGACCTCGCCCGCTGGCTGGGGGGCTATGAGCGGATTGTGCGTGCCATGCCGAATACCCCGGCGCTGGTGCAGGCCGGAATTACCGGCATGTTTGCGCCGCCCGCCGTCCGCAGCGACGCACGCTCACAGGCCGAAGCGGTGATGCGTGCCGTCGGGGGCGTCGTGTGGGTCGGCGATGAGCCGATGCTGGACGGCGTCACCGCCGTGTCGGGGAGTGGCCCCGCCTACGTGTTCTATTGCATCGAGTCGCTGGAGGCAGCCGCCGTGGCGCAGGGCCTGCCATTGGCCACGGCCCGTCAGCTGGCACTGCAAACCTTTTTTGGTGCGGCCAAGCTGGCGCTGGAATCGAGCGAGGAGCCCGCCGTGTTGCGGCAGCGGGTGACATCCAAGGGCGGTACCACCGAGCGGGGCGTGGCTGCCCTGGAAACTGCGGGCCTCAAGCACGCCTTTGAGCAGGCAGTGGAGGCAGCCAGTCGTCGCAGTGCCGAGCTGGGTGACGAACTGGGGCGGCTGGCATGATTGCAGGGGCGCTGGGTTTTTTGCTGCAGACGCTGGGCAACCTGTTCGTGATTGCCGTGTTGCTGCGCTTCATGATGCAGCTGTTCAGGGTGCCTTTCCGCAATCCCTTTGCCCAGTTTATCGTGGCCATTACCGACTTTGCGGTCAAACCGCTGCGGCGGGTGGTGCCGGGCCTGCTTGGCCTGGACTGGGCGTGTCTGTTATTGGCCTGGCTGGTTGAGCTGGCGGTGGTGACGGCCGGATACTGGCTGGACGGTTTTCCCTTTGCGCTGGCCGGGGCGAAGGTATGGCCGGTGATGATGGGGCTGGCTGGCGTGCGTTTGTTGAGCCTGGCGGTTTACATGGTCATCGGCCTCACGCTGGTACGTGCGGTGCTGTCGTGGGTCAATACAAACACGCCGCTGATGCCGGTGATCTATGAGTTGACCGAGCCTTTCCTGCGGCCTTTGCGGCGCATCGTGCCCATGGTGTCGAATGTCGACCTGACCCCGCTGGTACTGTTTATCCTGTGCCAGCTGGTCCTGATGGTGCCGATTCTGGCGCTGGAGCGGGCGCTGCTTGGATCGCTCTGAACCGCCTGTCTGGGCCCATCGCCACGGCCCGGACTGGCTGCTGGAATTGCACGTGCAGCCGGGCGCCAAATTCACGTCCGTGGTGGGTGAACACGGCGGCCGGCTCAAGCTAAAGATTTCTGCGCCAGCCGTCGATAACAAGGCTAATACGTTTCTGCTGGCATGGCTCGCCACGCAACTGGGGATACCGAAATCATCGGTACAGCTGGTGCGTGGCGAAACCGCGCGGCAGAAAACGGTGTTGGTGCGCGGGGTTACGTGCCCCTGGCTGGATATCGAGAACAACGGGAAGACATGAGTATTCACCTCGAACAGGAAGTGGCCGATTTCAGCGAACGGCGCATGCGGCTGGCAACAGCGATGACCGATTACGCCGACTGGCTCGATCGCCAGCATGGCATTGATGCCGAGCGCACCCTGCGTCTGGCCGATACTGCCTCCACCCTGCGCCAGGACAAGCTGGTTGTGGCCTTTGTGGCCGAGTTTTCGCGCGGCAAGACCGAACTGATCAACGCCCTGTTTTTTGCCGATCATGGCCAGCGGCTTTTGCCGTCCGACGCCGGGCGCACCACCATGTGTCCGACCGAGTTGTCCTACACCCTGGGCGAAGCACCCAGCCTGAGCCTGCTGCCGATTGAGTCACGCCGCCGTAGCGAGTCGCTGGCGCAACTCAAGCGCATGCCGATCGAATGGTGCCGGATTACGCTCGACCCGACTGATCCGCGCCAGCTGCAGGACAGCCTGAAGAAACTCACCGAAACCAAACCCATGCTGGCCGTGGACGCCATCGAAATGGGGCTGTGGAGCGGTGAAGATCCCAGCGAACGCCATCAACTGCGTGCCGATGGCACAGTCGATGTGCCCGCCTGGCGTTATGCCATGGTCAATTACCCGCATCCCATGCTGCAGGCCGGGTTGACGATACTGGATACGCCCGGACTCAACGCACTGGGTACCGAGCCTGAACTGACCCTGTCCGTGATTCCCAACGCCCATGCGGTGATGTTCCTGCTGGGATCCGACACCGGCGTGACGCGTTCAGATCTGGAAATCTGGCAAAAGCATGTCCATCGCCATGCCAACTACCATGTCGCGGTGCTGAACAAGATCGACATGCTGTGGGATGAACTCAAGAATGATTCCGAGGTGCATGCCACCATCGAGCGGCAAGCCGAGGAGACCGCACGCGTATTGAAGTTGCCGCGCAGCCGGGTGTTCACCGTGTCGGCACAGAAAGCGCTGACCGCGAAAATTCGCGGCGATGCCGAACTACGCGTGCGGTCGGGGATCGACTCGCTCGAATATCTGCTGGCACATCAGGTGATCCCGGCGCGCCGCGATATGCTCTATCACGCGGTCAGTCGTGAAGTGTCCACCCTGCTGGAGGAAAGCCGGGTCGACATGTCGGCACGCATCAAGCGCAGCAGCGACGAGTTGATCCAGTTGACCCAGCTGTCGGGCAAGAATCGCGAACTGATCGAGCAGACGCGCGCGGCCCTGCAGCACGAGAAGGACAGTTACGATGCCACCGCGGATCAATTCCGGGCCACCCGGAAAATGCTGAAAGCGCAGGGCGAGCATTTGCTGTCGCATATGTCGGAAACCACGCTCAACACCATACTGAGCAACGGGCGCGAGGCGATGGACGGCAGCTGGACCACACGTGGCCTGACCAGCAGCATTCGTCAACTGTGCGAGGAGATGAACGCACGTTTTCAGCACGCGACCCAACTGGCCGATAACATGCTGGATGCGCTGGATCAGGCCTATATTCGCTTTCATCGCCTGCATAAACTGCCGAAAATGCAGGTGCCGCGACTGGATCTGAGCGCCTACCGCAATCGCCTGAATGCGGTGATGAACGAATCAGCCGACTTCTGCAAGGATCCGGCCAACCTGTTGCTGGAAAAGCGTTTCATGATCCGGCGCTTTTACGCCAGCCTCGCCGAAGAGGCGCACAAGGCCTGCAAGCTGGCACGTGTGGAGGCGGAGCGCTGGCTGCGCATTGCACTTGATCCCATCATGACCCGTATCCGTGAACACAAGCAGTATCTCGATACACGACTGGAGAGTCTGCAACGCATCCTTGGAAACATGGGTACGCTGCACAACCGCATGGCTCAGATCAAGGCCAACATTGGCAGCTTGCGCAATGAGAAACTTGAACTCGCACGGATTACAGGACAGCTGTCTGTGTGATCGCGGCCCATGTTTCGATGCGGCATCGCTGCAACACGGGAAGATCCGGATCTAGGCATTGAGTCGACCCAGCAGGATTGCCGTTTTTTCCGGGTCGGTGTTTTTCAGCAGGCGCTGTGTGATGGGCGCCAGTTCTTCCAGGTGCGACCTCAGAATCTGCTGCTTGACCTGCAACAGGCTGGCGGGCTGCATTGAAAACGTGCGCAAGCCCAATCCCAGCAGCAGGCGCGTCAGTTGCGGATCACCCGCCATTTCACCACACACGGAAACCGGCTTGCCTGCCTTGTGTCCGGCACGGATGGTGTTCTGAACGAGTTGCAGCACGGCCGGATGCAGGGGGTCGTACAAATGCGCGATGCTGTCATCGGCGCGGTCAATTGCCAGCGTGTACTGAATCAGGTCGTTGGTGCCAATCGATAAAAAGTCCAGCTGGTCGGCAAAAAACGCGGCTGACAGGGCGGCGGCAGGGACTTCGATCATGCCGCCCACCTGAATGCCCTCGTCGAATTTCAGGCCATCCTTGCGCAGCGAAGCTTTGGCGTTATCAATGTGCTGCAGGGTTTGCCTGAGTTCGACAAAGTTGGTCAGCATGGGGATGAGCATGCGCACCTGTCCGTGTTGAGAGGCACGCAAAATCGCACGCAGCTGGGTGTGAAACAGGCTGGGTTCAACCAGGCACAGGCGGATGGCGCGCAGGCCAAGCGCCGGGTTGTCGGCCACGGTGTGGCCCCATGACGCCTGTTTGTCTGCACCCAGGTCGAGTGTGCGGATGGTGACGGGCTTGCCATCCAGCGCTTCAGCCACCGCCCGGTAGGAGGCGTATTGTTCATCCTCGGTGGGCAGGTCACTACGATTCAAAAACAGGAATTCGCTGCGGAACAGACCGATGCCGTGCGCCCCCGCTGTTTTGACCGCGTCCACGTCCTGCAGCAATTCGATGTTCGCCATCAGTTCGATCGGCGTACCGTCGAGCGTTGCAGACTTGCTGGTTTTCAGGCGCTGCAGCTTGTCGGTGTCGATCAGCCACTGATTCTGCCGCAGCCGGTATTCGGTCAGAACGGATTCGTCCGGGTTGATGATCACCACGCCATCGCGACCATCGACGATCAGCAGGTCGTGATCGCGAATCAGGCTGCGCGCATTGTGCAAAGCCATCACGGACGGGATCGCCATGCTGCGCGCCAGAATGGCGGTGTGCGACGTGGAGCCGCCCAGATCCGTGATGAACGCAGCGAAATGCACGGTTTTGAACAGCGCCATGTCGGCAGGCGACAACTCGTGCGCGACCAGAATGCGCTCGACATCGAAGTCGATATCCAGCGGTAAATGGCTGGGGTGCCCAGTCAACGATTTCAGCACGCGCTGCACCACCTGCACGACGTCTTCCTGACGGCTGCGCAGATAGGCGTCGTCGATTTCTTCAAAGCGTGCAACCAGGGCTTCCATTTGCTGGGCCAGCGCCCATTCGGCGTTGCACTGCGTTTCGCGGATCAGTCGCTTGGGTTCTTCGGCGATCATTGAATCGCCAAGGAACATCAAATGCATGTCGAGGAAGGCGGAGAGTTCTGTCGGTGCGTTGGCCGGAATGTTTTTGCGCAGGGTTTCGAGTTCGGCACGGGTGGACTGGATCGCTTCATCAAAACGGGCCAGCTCGTCAGGAATGTACTTCTGGTCGAGCATGTACTGCGGCACTTCGACTCGCGCGTGGGAAGCGATGTGCGCGTAACCGATGGCGATGCCGCCCGAAACGCCGATGCCGTGCAGCGAGAAGCTCACAGTTCTTCTCCGAATCCGCTGGCGATCAGCTCGGACAGGGTGTCGATGGCTTCGGCCTCGTCCTCGCCGTCGGTTTCCAGGGTGATAATGCTGCCCTTGGCGGCGGCCAGCATCATCAGGCCCATAATGCTTTTGGCATTGATGCGGCGGCCGTTGCGGGTCATGAACACCTGGCTTTTGAAGCCTGAGGCGACCTGGGTCAGCCTGGCGGACGGGCGCGCATGCAGCCCGAGCTTGTTGACGATTTCAACGTCCCGTTGCTGCATGGCACATGGTCTCGGAAATATGATTGATGCTGTTGCGCGCGCCTTCGACGATACGTTCGACGAGCTGTGGCAGGGGCAGGGTGTCACGATAGTTCAGCGCCTTCAGCAGCATGGGTAGATTGACGCCGGACACGCCTTCGATATGGCTGGGCTCGAGCAGCCGGCACAGCGTATTGCTGGGGGTCGCGCCATAGATGTCGGTCAACACCAGTATGCCGTCGCCCTCGTCCAGTTCGTCCAGGATGGCTTGCAAAACTTTCTGGCGCTCATCGGGATCGGCGTGGCCGATGAAATCAAGCGCAGCAAGGCCGCGTGGTTGCTTGCCCAGTACGTGGGTGGCACATTCGATCAGGCTGTCGGGCAGCGAGCCGTGGGCGACGATGAGAATACCTATCATGGGGCGGGGAGCGTCAGACCAAAACCTGCATTCTAGCGAAGACGGGCCTTCATCGCAGGCGAGACGTGAATCCGGCCTGTGGCATCCACCGCCAGATAGTCGGCCACACCCAGCCGGGCGGCATGATCAGCCAACTTTGTCACACCGTCAATAAACAGGGGTTTCGACAAGGCATCCGAGTGTGTCCCCGCGTGTTTGCCGGTAACCAGTACGGTCATCGATTGCATGCCGGTGGCAGGGTAGCCCGTGCGCGGGTCGATCAAATGGCTGTAGCGATGCCCGGCAACTTCAAAGTAACGCTGGTAGTCACCCGAGGTACCGATGGCCTCGCCATCGTGCAAGTCCAGGGTGGCGAGCGTACCCGGTTTGCGCGGGTGCTGGATGCCGACGCGCCAGGGACGGTCACCGTGCGCCCCGAGTGCGATCACGTTGCCGCCGATATTCACCAGCGCGTGGCGGATGCCGTGTGCTTTCAGGATGTCGACTGCCTCGTCCAGTGCACGTCCCTTGGCATAGCCGCCAAGATCCAGTTGCACGGTCGGGTTGCTGCTCCAGACCGTGTTGTCTTCAAATTGCAGATCGCTCATGCGCGGTGCCGCTTTCACCCGGCGTGCAATGGCGGCCGCATCGGGAACCCGGGCCTGCGGTGCATCGGCATGAAAGCCCCACAGCGCAATCAGTTCACCGATGGCAGGATTGAACAGGTCACCCGACTGGATCGACAGCGTTTGCGCATCGCGCAGCATTGACACGAGTTCGGGTGTGGCCGAGACACGTTGCCCCTGGGCCAATCCGGTGTTGAGCCGGGACAACTCACTGGGCTGCCAGGCGTGCAGCATGCGGTGCAATTCATCGAAGCGTGTCAACACGGCACTCGTGGCGGTCTGGGCTTGTTCCCTGGGGGCACCGTAGACGCTGACTTCCACCAGGGTGCCAAATACGTAGGACTGTTGCTGGACCAGTGGTGGCGGACTGCAGGCGGTCAGCAGCCATAGCAGCAATAACCCCAGGCCATGTCGCGCGGCATTCATGTGTGCGCCCTGCATCAGTAGTGAATGGTGGTTGAGCAGTTGCGCTCGATCGCTGTGATGAACTGGGCTGCCACATCATGTCCGGTCTGTGCGGTGATTTCCTGGAACCCGGTGGGGCTGGTGACATTGATCTCGGTGAGGCAGTTGCCGATCACATCGAGGCCGGTCAGGAAAATACCGTGCTCCCTGGCCCAGGGGGCAATGGTTTCGGCGATATGGAGATCGCGCGCCGATAGCGGCTGCGCCTTCGCGGTTCCGCCTGCCGCGAGGTTGCCGCGTGTTTCGCCAGCCTTGGGAATGCGGGCCAGCGCCCAGGGTACAACCTCGCCATCAATCAGCAGGATGCGTTTGTCGCCTTCACTGATGGCCGGCAGGTAGCGTTGCGCCATGATGGCGCGACGGCCATTTCGCGTCAGCATTTCCAGAATGGCATTGCGGTTGAGATCAGCCAGCGTCAATCGGAAAATGCCGCTGCCACCCATCTCGGTCAGCGGCTTGACGATGATGTCTTGATGTTCGCCGAGAAAGGCATTGATCACCGATGCGTCGGCACTGACCTGCGTGGGCGTGATGAATTGCGGGAAGTTGAGGATGGCCAGCTTCTCGTTGAATTTGCGCAGGCACGCAGGGCGGTTCAGCACACGTGCGCCATTGGCTTCTGCAACCTCCAGCAAGTGGGTGGCAAGCAGATAATCGATATCGACCGGCGGGTCGGTCCGCATCACCACGGCATTGAACGCTTTCAACGCATAGTTTTCGATGTGGGCCACGCGATACCAGTCGTCATCCGGGTTGATTTCCAGTGCTGCGCAATTGGTGCGGACATGGCCCTCCTGGATGGACAGCTGATGCGCTTCGGCGGCGTAAACGGCATGGCCATGCGCCACGGCCGCGCGCATCATCGCAACCGAACTGTCCTTGCGGGCTTTGAGGCCCGCCAGCGGGTCAGTTATGAACAGCAGTTTCATGTGGCTTCGTTCAGGGCTTCATCAAGTTCAATGCTGGCAGCCAGCATGGCCAGCCGTGCAATCACGCCATAAGCATAGAAACGGTTGGGGCTGGCGTCGGGGTTGGCGCTACGGTCCGGCATCACGCAGGTGTTATCGAATGCCAGCGGCACGAAGTGCATGCCGGGGCTGTTGAGGTTCTCGTCCGCGCCGCGCCCGGTGTGCACGCGGTAAAAACCGCCGACCACAAAATGGTCGAGCATGTAGACCACCGGCTCGGCAACGGCACCGTTGATGCTCTCGAAGGTGTAGACGCCTTCCTGGATCAGGACTTCGCTGAATGCGAGGCCTTCCTTGCCGACTGCCATCTTGTTGCGCTGCTTGCGGTTGAGTTCGCGCACGTCGTCCGGCGATTTCACGGTCATGATGCCCATGCCGTAGGTGCCGGCGTCCGCCTTCACGATGACAAAGGGCGGCTGGTCAATGCCGTATTCGGTGTACTTGGTGCGAATCTTGTCGAGCATGTCGCCCACTTTTTCGGCCAGGCAGGCTTCACCCTGGCGCGCCTGGAAATCGATCTTGCCGCACTGGTTGAAATAGGGATCGATCAGCCAGGGGTCGATGCCCACCAGTCGCGCAAATTCGCTGGCAACATGTTGATACGCGGCAAAGTGGCGCGACTTGCGGCGCGTCGCCCAGCCACCGTGCAGCGGCGGCATGATGGTCTGCTCAATGTCCTTCAGGATGTCTGGCACACCGGCCGAGAGGTCGTTGTTCAGCAACACGGCGCAGGGGTCAAACCCTTCCAGCCCGACACGATTGCCTTTGCGCACCAGGGGCTCCAGCGTGAGATGGCTACCTGCAGGCAACTCCAGCGTGGTCGGTTCGGTAATTTCCGGAATCAGGGTGCCAATGCGCACGATGAGGCCGGTCTGGCGCAGGATGTGGGCGAGCACCGCCACGTTTTGCAGGTAAAACGTGTTGCGGGTGTGATTCTCCGGGATGAGCAGCAAACGCTGGGCATCGGGGCAGATTTTTTCCACTGCGCCCATGGCTGCGTGTATCGACAGCGACATGAAGGCCGGGTTGAGGTTGTTGAAGCCGCCGGGAAACAGATTGGTGTCTACCGGTGCGAGTTTAAAGCCCGCGTTGCGGATGTCTACCGAGGTGTAAAACGGCGCAGATTGCTCTTTCCATTGCTGGCGAAACCAGTGTTCGATGGTCGGCTGCGAATCGAGCAGACGCTTTTCCAGTTCCAATAATGGACCGGTGAGTGCGGTGGTGAGGTAAGGGACCATAGAATAGGGGATTCCAAGAATGCTTTTATTTTAGGCCAAGCCAGATGTTTGACATCGTTTTGTTTCAACCGGAGATTCCGCCGAACACCGGTAATCTTATCCGTCTGGCAGCCAATACGGGCTGTTGCCTGCATCTGATTGAGCCGATGGGCTTTGATCTCAGTGATAAACAGGTCGCGCGTGCGGGCCTGGATTACCACGACATGGCCAGTGTTCAGGTGCATGCGGACTGGGATGCTGCCAGGCAGGCGTTACCTGACCGGCGCTGGTTTGCGTTGACCACCAAGGGCAGCACGCGTTTTTCGGATATTCCATTTCAGGCCGGTGACGTGTTGTTGTTTGGACCGGAGTCACGCGGGCTGCCGGCTGAAATCCTGGCGGGATTCGACGCGCAGCATCGCTTGCGTTTGCCGATGCTGCCGGGTTCACGCAGCATGAATTTGTCCAATGCGGTGAGTGTGGTGGTGTTCGAGGCCTGGCGGCAGAACGGGTTTTCCGGCGGCGTGTAACGAATGTGCGGGAACTGGGGGTGGCGGACACCCCTCTAGCATGCGTCTGGACGACGGCTGCTTGCCCGGTTAAATACACATGGGCATTTCTCATGGCAGAAACAGGAAACCCTGAACCGGTAGAATTACCGGCAAACCCGGTGCCTGAATACGTGAACTGCCGGAACCCTACAGAGACTCGATATGTACGAACAAGCTTCCCACGCGCTGCTCAATGAAATTCTGTGCAAGCTGAAACCTGAAATCGGGAATTTGCGGTTGCGGCATTTCTACACCCGCCTTGGGGCGAATTTTTACGCCATTCATTCCCTGTTTCACCTGCTGTATGGCGAGCGCCCCGATTTCAAGGAACAGATGGTCAGTCTGGTGGAGACGCTCGCGTTCCGCTATATCGATCGCTTGCCCCATCTGCGGAAATCGGACCTGGCGCGCGAGCGGGACTACAACTGGTTCATGAGCCAGAAATGGGTCGGCATGGCGCTGTATTGCGATCGTTTTGCCGACGATCTGAAGGGCTTGCGCACCCGGCTACCTTACCTGCAGGACCTGGGCGTGAACATGCTGCACATCATGCCCCTACTCGATTGCCCACCAGGAAAAAGCGACGGTGGCTATGCCGTGCGTGACTTCAGCAAGGTTGACCCGCGTTTCGGGACCACGGAAGAACTCGCAACGCTGGCTTCCACGCTAAAGAAGCGCGACATGCTGCTGGTGCTCGATGTTGTAGTCAACCACACATCCGACGAACACGAATGGGCGCAGAAGGCGCGCGCAGGCGATCCGAAATACCAGGATTATTATTTTGTTTTCGACGATCGTGAAATTCCTGACATCTACGAAGAAACCATGCCGGAAATCTTTCCGGTCACCTCGCCTGGAAATTTCACCTGGGATGAGGAAATGGGCAAGTGGGTGATGACGGTATTCAACAGCTATCAATGGGATCTGAACTACCGCAACCCAGCAGTGCTGATCGAAATGATGGACATCATCCTGTTCTGGGCCAACCAGGGTGCGGACATCCTGCGCCTGGATGCGGTGGCGTTCCTGTGGAAGAAGATGGGCAGCGTTTGCCAGAACGAACGTGAGGCACACCTGCTGCTGCAGCTGATGAAGGATTGCTGTCAGGTGACCGCGCCGGGCGTGTTGTTCATTGCCGAGGCCATCGTGTCTCCCAGTGAAATTGCCAAGTATTTTGGTGAGGATGCGATCAACGCCAAGGAATGCGAGATTGCCTACAACGCCACGTTCATGGCGCTGCTCTGGGATGCGGTTGCAACCAAAAATGCGGCTTTGCTCAACCAGGGGGTGAAAAGCCTGCCGACCAAACTGGAGCGGGCAACCTGGCTGAATTATGTACGCTGCCATGACGATATCGGACTCGGATTCGACGATAACGATGTCAGGCTGGCAGGCTATGACCCGGCAAAACACCGGCGCTTCCTGATCGACTACTTTACCGGCCGGTTTCCCGGATCAGCAGCCAGAGGCCTGCCGTTTGGCGAGAATCCCAAGACAGGTGATTCGCGGATTTCGGGCTCACTGGCCTCACTGGTGGGTCTGGAGACGGCCCTCGAAAACCAGGATGAAGCGGCGATCGATGCGGCAATCAAGACCATCCTGCTCCTGCACGGCATGATTCTGTCGTTTGGCGGCATCCCGCTGCTTTATTACGGTGATGCACTGGGCATGCTCAACAGCCAGGACTACCTTCAGGATCCGAGCAAGCGTGATGACAATCGCTGGATGCATCGCTCGCACTTCGACTGGAAAAAGGCGGAAAAACGTCACCAGACGGGCACGGTGGAGCAGCGAATTTTCAGCGCCCTGAAAAAAATGATCGCACTGCGCAAGGACGTGGTGGCATTTGCGGACTTCGATAACCGGCAACTGTTTGCCGTGGACAACCCCTACCTGATGGTGTTTTCCCGGACCGATCGCATGAACAGCCGCAACCGGGTGCTGGTCGTCAGCAATTTCGGTGTTGAGCCACAATCACTGCAGGTGGATACGCTAAAAGGCTATGGATTTTTCCTGCAGGGCGGGATGAAAGACCTGTGCTCGGGCGAACATGTTGCGGTTGAGGACGATGCGATCGTGCTGCCGCCACTGTCTTGCTACTGGCTCACCGACTGAAGAAATCGCGAGCGACGGCACGATACTCAGAATTCAGCCTTGATTTCCCGGTTCAGCAGGGTGTTGACCGCCTGGGCGGCCGGCATGCCTTCGAACAGTGTTTGATGGACCGCCTGGGTGATGGGCATGTCGATGCCAAGTTCATTGGCGAGTGCTGCGGCTTCGCGTGCGGTGGTGACCCCTTCTGCAACATGGCCGAGTTCGCCGAGGATGGCGTCGAGTGCCTGGCCGCGCGCAATGCGCAGGCCAACCTGACGATTGCGTGAGAGATCGCCCGTGGTGGTGAGAATGAGATCACCCAGGCCGGATAAACCCATGAAGGTTTCGAAACGGCCACCGAAGCGGCCGCCCAGCCGGGTGATTTCGGCCAGCCCGCGTGTGATCAGGGCGGCACGGGCATTGTGGCCGAGTTGCAAGCCATCGCAGATACCGGCAGCAATCGCCATGACATTTTTCAGGGCGCCGCCGACTTCTACGCCGACGACATCGTCGTGCGCATAGATGCGCAGACGCTGGCCGGACAGGGCTTCAGCCAGGCGTTGCGCCAGCGCGGTGTCGTGTGAGGCCAGCGTGAGCGCGGTCGGGTAGCCCTGCGCCACTTCCTGGGCAAAGCTGGGTCCTGACAATACGCCGGTATGGGGGTGTGCGGGCAGGAGCTCGGCAACGAGTTGGTGCGGGAGCTGGCGGCTTCCGGGCTCAAAGCCTTTGCATACCCAGATCAATGGCGGCAGATTGGCGTGCGTGCCGAGTGCGGTCAGGGTGGCGCGCAGGCCGCCTGTCGGCACGGCAATGACGATGAGTTCGGCGTCATCAAGCGCGCTGTTGAAATCGGCGTTGTACTTGAGTGCCTCGGGTAGCGGGCAGTCGGGCAGGTAATGGGCGTTGATGCGGCTCGTGCGCATGGCGTCGAGATCGGCAGGGTTGCGCCCCCACAGCGTGACCTCATGGTGGGGGGCCCAACTGGCAGCCAGTGCCGTACCCCAGGCACCGGCGCCGAGCACGGTCAGCTTCATCGGTGCCGCATT
>CAYGMS010000003.1:14167-27711 GCA_964350905.1 uncultured Thiobacillus sp.
ATTCATCGGTGCCGTACTCATCGGCCCCAAGCCTCGTGAGCGGGCAGCCAGCCCGTTCGGCCATCTGCATGTTTCACCGGCAACCAGCCGAACCCGTCCGGTTCGCCAATGGATTCGAGCAGGACGCCACGTGCAGCACGAAACACGATGTCGGCATCAGGGCGCGGCCGTTGCCGGATGGCGCTGGACTCGACCTTGATCATGACGCTTCTGGTGCCGTTCAGCGCGGATTTTTCTACCCACGTCAGGCGGCCGCCATGGTCGCGCACCTTGACCCAGTTCTGCAGTTCAACGATGACCTCGAGTGGCAGTCCGCTGCCCGCAATGGCAACTTTGCCGGCCAGGGTCGAGGGCGCATCGTAGAGGATGGTTGCCCGTGCGGTGCTTCGATATTCCAGCGCACTCGCCGGATAGGCGAGTGCGAGCAGCAGTCCGACGATAAAAAGCCGCAATCTCAACGAACGGTTTAGTGCGTTTGTTCGGGTGCAGCCTGTTGCTGCTGGGCTTGCTGCTGCAGAAACATCGCTTCGAAGTTGACCGGATTCAGCAGTAGCGGCGGGAAGCCTGCGCGGATTACCACATCCGAAATGGTCTCGCGCAGATACGGGAACACGATGTTGGGACAGCCGATGCCGAGCACCATGGGCATCTGGTCCTGCGGCACGTTCTGGATCCGGAAAATACCGCCTTGGGTACACTCGACCAGGAACATGGTCTTGTCGCCGACTTTGGCCGACACGGTAACGGTGATGCTGCTCTGGTACACATCATCGCCGAGTGCCTGGCTTTCGCTTGTCATGTTGACATCCATATGCGGCGCTTCGCGTTCCAGAT
The DNA here is from genome assembly GCA_964350905.1 of uncultured Thiobacillus sp. GTDB lineage: Bacteria > Pseudomonadota > Gammaproteobacteria > Burkholderiales > Thiobacillaceae > Thiobacillus. The sequence continues at coordinate 15,002 of CAYGMS010000003.1, forward strand.
AGATGGCGGGTGCGCCGGGGACTTCTACCGACAGGTCCTTAACGAAAAGTTTTTCGATGTTGAATACGGGTTGTTGCTCGTCAGCCATGATGTCTCCTGAATAAGAAACCGGAGCCTGTGCTCCGGGGATGATGCGCATTTTACACGCGCTTATTGAATACCCTGTGATGCCAGCCAGCGTTTTAGCGCATGGGCTTCCATCGCGCCCGAGGTGCGGGCCGCTTCAGCCCCGTTTTTAAACAGAATCAGACTGGGAATGCCCTTGATGTGATGACGCATCGATACCTGGGGATGGGCTTCGGTATCGACCTTGGCAAATCGCACGCGCGTATTCATTTCGGCGGCTACCTGCTGGAATATCGGCCCCATCATTTTGCATGGGCCGCACCAATCGGCCCAGAAGTCGACCAGCACCGGCAGGCCGGACTTGGCGATAAAACGGTCGAAGCTATCGGAAGAGAGGTCGATCGGTTTGCCGGGCAGCAGAAGTGAGCTGCATTGGCCGCATTTTGGCGCATCGGTCAGACGCTCATCTGGGACACGGTTGATGGCGAGGCAGTGGGGGCAGGCAAGTTCCATTGGGGCTCCTTGAAGCAGATGATCTGTGCATCAAGATGGTGGCGCCGATGGGAAAATCAAGCACGCCGTCCAGCCCCTGTTACACCGCCAGTGTAACAGGGGCCCTGCAGATCAGTCGCGGTTCAGCAGGGGAACCAGCCCACCGGCTGCATCCAGCGCAGCCGTGTCGTCGAAGCCACCGACATGGGTGTCGCCAATAAATACCTGCGGTACGGTGCGGCGGCCACCGGAACGGGTCATCATTTCTTCCTGTTTTGCCGGATCGAGGTCGATGCGGATTTTTTCGATATCCGTGACGCCACGGCTTTTGAGCAGGCGCTCGGCAGACACGCAATAGGGACAGACGGCGGTGCAGTACATGACGACTTTGGCCATAGGATTTCCTTTTATGGGGTTATTTGGTGGTTGGCAGGTTGGCGCGTTCCCACGCCAGAATACCGCCTGCCTGGTTGTATACGGTCTCGAAACCCGCTTTTTTCAGCATACCGCAGGCACGCGCCGAACGCTGCCCGCTGCGACAGGTGACCAGTATGGGTTGTGTCTTGAATTTGTCGAGTTCCTGCATGCGGCTGCTCAGCTTGCCAAGCGGGATGTGCTTGGCTTTGGGGATGTGTCCGGAGGCAAATTCCTTGTCTTCGCGCACGTCGAGGACCAGTGCGTCGTTGTTGAACAGCCGCGTCGCTTTCAGGGTGTCGGCCTGCTCGACCCCCGAAAGCCTGCTGCTGATGAAGGTCCACGCCAGCATGGCGCCAGACGCTACGGCCAGCGCCACCAGCATCCAGTTGTCCTGTATGAATTGAGTATCCATAAATGAATCTCCCGGTTACAGGCCGCAGCCCTGTTTGAGGCCGGCCTTTTTCAGCATGCTGTCCATCGGGCAGAAACGGGTGATGCCGGACTGGAACAGGTTGAAACCGACAAAGGCAGTGAACCACAGCCACGAAGGCTGGGTCATGTCGGCGCTGCCGGAAAAGTGTGTGAGCGCGAGCGATAGCATGATGAAAAATCCGGCAATGATGCGGACCATTCGTTCAACGGTCATGGTGAAACTCCTGATTGGGTGAAGAATATTTCTGGAAATTGGCAGCGTAGTACAGCACCGGGATGACCAGCAGTGTTAGCGAGGTGGAGACGAAGATGCCAAAAATCAAGGATACCGCGAGGCCCGAGAAAATGGGGTCGTCGAGAATGAAAAAAGCCCCCATCATCGCGGCGAGTCCGGTCAGCACAATGGGTTTGGCGCGTGTGGCCCCCGCCTGGATGACGGCTTCCTGGAAATTCATGCCGGCACGTACCTGCTCGTTGATGAAATCGACCAGCAGGATGGAATTGCGCACGATGATTCCGGCCAGGGCAATCATGCCGATCATCGAGGTGGCGGTGAACTGGATGCCGAGCAGGGCGTGGCCCGGCATCACGCCAATGAGGGTGAGTGGGATCGGCGCCATGATGATCAGCGGCGTCAGATAACTCTTGAATTGCGCCACCACCAGGATATAGATCAGCATCAGCCCGAACGCATAGGCCAGCCCCATGTCGCGGAAAGTTTCATAGGTCACCTGCCATTCGCCATCCCACTTCAGGCTGAATCCCGTGTAGGGGTCATCGGGCTGATTGATGAAGTATTCGGACAGCGTGCCGCCCTGTGCCAGCACCTTGTCCTTCAGTTTCCCGCGCATTTCAAACAGCCCGTACAGCGGTGAATCCAGCGTGCCGCCGGTATCGCCGAGCACAAACACAACCGGCAGCAGGTCCTTGTGGTAGATGGTTTTTTCACGCGTGCCCGGCATCACTTCGATCAGTTCGGATAGCGGCACCAGATTGTTGCCATTGCCGCGCACGGTGAGTTTCAGCAGTTCGCCGATGTCGGTGAGTCGTTCCGGCGGCAGGGTGATGCGTACCGGGATTTCGTATTTGGCGCCGCTGCCCTGGATCGGGGTGACGTTTTCGCCTGACAAGCCCATTTTCATCGCTGCAACGATATCTTTTTGCGCCACGCCGGCAATGGCCGCCTTGCCCTGCAGCACACGCAGCACCAGGCGCGGTGCATCGTCTTCCACCGTGTCGTCGATTGCGACGATGCCTTCGGAGGATTCAAAGACCTCACGCACCTGCTTGGCGACCTGGATCTGTGCGTCGTAATCGGGCCCGTAGATTTCGGCAACGATCGGTGACATGACCGGTGGGCCAGGCGGAACCTCGACCACTTTGACGTCGGCACCATATTTTTGGGCAATCGCTTCGATAACCGGGCGGGTCGCCTGCGCGATTTCATGGCTCTTGCGCTCACGTTCGTGCTTGTCGAGCAGGTTGACCTGCAAATCGCCGATTTCGGGCCCGGAACGCAGGTAATACTGCCGCACCAGGCCGTTGAAGTTGATTGGCGCCGCGGTGCCGGCATAGGCCTGGTAGTTGGCGACTTCCGGAACCTGTGCGATGGCCGTGCCCATTTCACTCAGCACCTGGGCGGTTTTTTCCAGCGGGGTGCCTACCGGCATGTCAACGATGACCTGGAATTCCGACTTGTTGTCGAATGGCAGCATTTTCAGGATGACCAGATTGACCACTGGCAATGCGATTGAAATCAGGATGGCGATCCCGATTCCAAGCCACAATTTGCGACGTGCGCTTTTACCCTCCGCGCCGCGCAGAAACGGCGTAAGACGGGTGCGGAATAGGGCTGCCAGTTTGTTGTCGCCGTCCGGGGCATGATGGGCGGTCTGCTTGATCAGTTTCAGGGACAGCCAGGGCGTAACGATGAAAGCAATCGCCAGCGAGATCAGCATGCCGATCGAGGCGTTGATCGGGATCGGGCTCATGTAGGGCCCCATCAGACCGGATACAAACGCCATCGGCAGCAGCGCGGCAATCACGGTCAGCGTGGCGAGGATGGTGGGGCCGCCGACTTCATCGACCGCGCGTGGAATGATCGCTTCCAGCCCGTCGTGGTCCAGGCCCATGCGGCGATGGATGTTTTCCACCACCACGATGGCATCGTCCACCAGGATGCCGATCGAGAAAATCAGCGCGAACAGCGACACCCGGTTGAGCGTGAAGCCCCATGCCCACGAAGCGAACAAAGTGGCCGCCAGCGTCAGCAATACCGCTGCGCCAACGATCAGGGCCTCGCGTTTACCGATCGCAAACAGCACCAGCAACACCACCGAGGCGGTGGCAAAAATCAGCTTCTGAATCAGTTTCTTGGCCTTGTCGTCGGCGGTCGCCCCGTAGTTGCGGGTGATAGTGGTTTCGATGCCTTCGGGTAGCACGCTGTTGTGCAGCGCGTTGACGCGGGCAATGACTTTCTCAGCCACATCGACCGCGTTTTCACCGGGCTTTTTCGAGATGGCCAGCGTTACCGCCGGGTAAGTCTGGTTGTTGTCGGTCTTGTGGACGCCGCCAGCACCGGGGCCATGCCAGACGTATTGTGCGGGCTGATCGGGGCCGGCGACGATGGTGGCCACGTCGTTCATGTACACGGGGCGACCCTGTGTCACGCCGACGATGAGTTGGCGAACGTCGTCGGCGCCGGTGAGAAAGATGCCGGTCTGCACCAGCATCTCCTGATTGTTCGACACCAGGGTGCCGGAGGGCTGGACTGCGTTGGAGACCTGCAGGGCATTGTGGATATCCTGCGCTGATACACCAAAGGCCGTCATGCGATCGGGGTCCATCATCACCCGCACCGCGCGGCCGGGGCCGCCGATGGTGCTGACTTCGCGTGTGCCATCAATGCGCTTCAGTTCGATTTCTGCCGCGTGTGCCGCCTGTTCCATCTCGTAGGCGCCGCGTGTTTCGTCGCGCGTCCACAGGGTGACGGTGACGATGGGCACGTCGTCGATGCCAAGCGGCTTGATGATGGGTTCACCGACGCCGAGTTCGGGCGAGACCCAGTCGCGATTGGCCTGGACGGCGTCGTACAGGCGCACCAATGCTTGCGTGCGGTCCTGTCCCACCAGATATTGCACGGTCAGTACTGCCATGCCGGGTTTGGAAACGGAGTAGATGTGCTCGATGCCGGCGATTTGCGACAGTACCTGCTCGGCCGGCGTGGCGACCAGCATTTCCACATCCTTCGCCGACGCGCCCGGGAAAGGGATGAACACGTTGGCCATGGTGACGTTGATCTGCGGCTCTTCTTCGCGCGGCGTGACCAGGATGGCGAACAGGCCCAGCAAGGCCGCAACCAGCGCGATCAGCGGCGTGAGCTGTGATGTCAGGAAGAAGCGGGCGAGGCGGCCGGAGAGTCCCATATGGTTCTGCGTTTATTTCGCGGGCTGGTTGGCGGCGCTTTTGGCGTAAATCCCCGCCTTGACCGGCTCGAGCGCGATGACCTCGCCTGAATTCAGGCCTGCCAGCACTTCCACCTGCCCGCGCGTATCGGCTGTGCCAAGGCGAATCTGGCGCAGGCTGACCTGATTCTGCTTGACGACGTATACCGCGGTGATTTCTGAACGGCGCACCACAGCACTTGCCGGAATGCTGAGCTTGCGTGCGCTGCCCACCGAGAAATGGGCCCGGGCAAACATACCGGGAATCACGCCTTCCTGGTTGGCCGGCAGATTGATACGCACCTTGACAGTGTGGGTTGCTGCGTCGGCCGAGGGCAGCACGGTGATGCTGGTGGCATCAATCCATTTGCTGGTCGAGGGAATTTCGACGGCGACGCGTGTCGCGGCTTTGATTTCAGCGAGCTTGAACTGCGGAATGCTGGCAATGACGCGCATGTCCCTGGGGTCAAACCCGGTCATCAGTGGCTTGCCTGGAGATACGGTCTCTCCCACTTCCACATGGCGGGCGGCAACTATTCCTGAATAGGGCGCGGTGATTACCGTGTAGCTGCGTACCGCTGATGTCTGGCCCACCCCGGCACGCGCTGCCCGAGCCGCGGCCTCGGCGGCGTGGTATTCGGCCGTGGCGCGATCCATGGCAGCCTGGCTGATGAATTTTTTCTGGAACAGTTGTTGTTGCCGCTGATAGTCGGCTCGGGCATTCGCCAGCGTGGCTGCGGCTTGCGCAGCTTGAGCCTGGCTGCTGGAGACGGCGGATGACAGTTCTTGCGCAGAGAGGCGCAGCAGGACGGCCCCGGCTTTGACGCGATCGCCTGCGTCGAAATGGATGGCGGATACACGCCCCGACACCTGGGCCGCCAAAGTGGATTGTTTCACGGCCTCGACCGTTGCCTCGGCGGAATAGCCGCTCTCGGTCAACTGATATTGCACGGGGGTGACTGCAAAAGGAAGGTCCGCCCAGGCCGGGGCCGAAACCAGAATCAGGCAGGCAAGCAGGCGGGTCGGGCTTGTCACAAATACACCTCTGCGAACATATAAATTAGACAACGCTAATATACCATTATATTCAATTGGTTGGTCGGGCCAGGCGGCATATTCCGCCGTGGTTTGCAGTATGGCGTACTCTGGCGACTTGATCCACTCGGATGGGCGCCAAAAACAATTGGCCCGGCTCCCTTGCGGGAAAGCCGGGCCAATTGTCTGGTCGGTTGCTTACTTGCTGAAGCCGCAGAAGACGTCGCGCATCATGCTCAGGAGCTTGAGTGTGCGGGTGTCGCCTACCCGATAAAACACGCGGTTGGCGTCCTTGCGTGTGCGCAACACACCTTTGTCGCGCAGAATGGCCAAGTGTTGCGAGATGTTGCTCTGAGATGTCCCGACATGGTCGACGATGTCCTGTACGCTGACTTCCTTGTCGCCCAGGACGCAAAGAATTTTCAGGCGTAGCGGGTGTGACATGGCTTTCATCGCACGCGAGGCCTGCTCGATGTGCTCATCCTTGTCCATCAGGTCCACTTCGTCCCAGTTAGATGCCATATTCATTACCTTGATCCTGTTCGTGTAGTACCCTGTTGCGGCGCGATTCAGGGGTAAACCCGGCTCGCGTGGCACAATCCTGCGTTGCATTGTGCGTCAAGTCTAGATTAGAAATCACGCATATATTAAAATATATCCCACAAAAGCAAGTCAGGTTATATAAATATTTTCATGAAAACCTCGCCGGTTCTCCTCATTATCCTCGACGGTTTTGGTTGCCGCAGGGAGCGCGCAGACAATGCGATCGCCCAGGCCAACAAGCCCAATTGGGACAAGTTGTGGCAGAACCATCCGCATACCCTTATCCACGCATCCGAGTCCGAAGTGGGTTTGCCCAAGGGACAAATGGGGAATTCCGAGGTGGGGCACCTGAATATTGGCGCGGGGCGGGTGGTGTATCAGGAATTCACCCGCATCGACCACGCCATTGAATCAGGCTATTTCTACACCAATCCCGCACTGTTGAATGCGGTGCACCTTGCGCGCGACAACAACAAAACCCTGCATGTACTGGGTTTGCTGTCGGATGGCGGCGTGCATAGCCATGAACTGCATTTCCATGCGCTGCTTGACCTGGCAGCGCGTGAGGGCCTGAAGAAGGTGTGCCTGCATGTGTTTCTGGATGGCCGTGACACGCCACCGAAAAGCGCCGAAATTTATCTGCGCCGCCTGACTGAAAAAATTGAGCAGGCCGGGGTGGGTCATATTGCGTCGATGATCGGGCGCTATTTTGCGATGGACCGTGATCGTCGCTGGCAGCGGGTTGAGTCGGCCTACAATCTGTTGACACTGGGGCAAGCTGAGTTTCAGGCAGATAGTCCGCTGGCCGGGCTGGAAGCAGCGTATGCACGCGATGAGACTGACGAATTCGTCAAGGCGACGGCCATACGCTCGCCGGACGGCAGCCCGGTGAAGATGGAAGACGGCGATGCCGTGATTTTCCTCAATTTCCGTTCCGACCGGGCACGCCAGTTGTCGCGGCCGTTCATCGAGCCTGATTTCAGCGAGTTTGAGCGCGAGGTCACGCCGCGACTCGCCACCTATTGCACGTTGACCGGATATAGCGACGATTTTGTGGTGTCGGTGGCGTTCCCGCCTGAGCGGATTAAAAACGGCCTGGGAGAATACATCGCCAACCTGGGCTTGCGTCAGTTGCGGATCGCGGAAACCGAGAAATACCCGCATGTCACCTTTTTCTTTAACGGCGGCGAGGAAATTTCCTTCCCCGGCGAAGATCGTGTGCTGGTGCCGTCACCCGATGTGGCAACCTACGACCTCAAGCCCGAGATGAGCGCTTTTGAGGTTACCGAAAAACTGGTCGCAGCCATCGAGAGCAAGCAATACGACGTCATCATCTGCAACTATGCCAACCCGGACATGGTGGGGCACAGCGGCAACCTGGATGCGGCCATCAAGGCGATCGAAACCGTCGACACCTGCCTCGGGCGGGTGGTTGAAGCCCAACTGGCACGGGGAGGTGAGGTGCTGGTCACGGCCGATCACGGTAATGCCGAGTTGATGCGGGATGCTGAGACCGGTCAGCCATACACCGCACACACCCTGAACCTGGTGCCGCTGATTTATGTTGGTCGGCGTCGGGCCACGCTGGCAGAAACCGGTGCGCTGGAAGACATCAGCCCCACATTGCTGAAACTGATGGGCTTGCCCCAACCTGCCGAAATGACCGGTGAAGCTCTGGTTCAGTTTGAGTAACCCGGGTTTGGGCCATTTCATCTGGGCGACATTCAAGTTCATCGCCCTTCTGGCATGTTGCTGGCCCCTGGTTGTCAGTGCCAATCAGGCTGATCGCAAGCAGTCCGAACTGGACGCGCTTAAGACGCGCCTGCAGACGCTGCAGCAGGAATTTCGCACAACCCAGACACACCGCAAGGAAGCCGCCGACGAACTGAGCGAGTCCGAGCGCGCCATCAGCACGGGCGTGCGCCAGTTGCGCCAACTGGATAGCGAACGCCAGCGCACGCAGGGGGATTTGCGCACGCTGACACAGCAAGCCGAGGCCACCGAGGCCCGCATTCGCCAGCAGCAGGCCCATCTCGCCCAGGCACTGAATGCCGCCTATCAGCGCGGGCAGGGCGATGCATTGAAACTGATCCTGAACGGTGCGGACCCCAACCAGTCCGCGCGCGATTTACGCTATCTGGCCCATCTGTCACGTGCGCAACACGCCATGATTGAATCCTTGCGGGCTGATCTGGCCAAACTGGCCGCACTGCAGCAGGAGGCCGCCGAGAAAACAACGGAATTGTCGCAACTGCAGGCGGCCCGTGAAGCGGAACACAAAAAACTTCTGGCAGACAAGGCGGCGCGTGCGCTGGTGTTACAAAAATTGTCTGCACAAATTCAGCAGCAGCGCCGCGAGATTTCCAGTCTGCAACGCGACGAACGCAACCTGACCCAATTGGTCGAGCGCCTGAATCGTTTGATGGCGCAGCAAGCGGCCCGCGCGCGTGCTCGCGCCGCACAAGAGGCAAAGCAGCGCAAACAAGCCGAGACAGGCGCAAACGGCAAACCGGGCAAGGCGCTGGCGATCAATACCGAAACACCGGTTGCATTTCAATCGGACCAGCCTTTTTCCAGATTGAAAGGATCGTTGCGTCTGCCCGTTGCAGGGGAACTCATGAACCGGTTTGGCGCTCCGAGAGAGGGCGGTGGCGTGAACTGGAAGGGCTTGTTCATCCGTGCGACACAAGGCTCGGTGGTGAAGGCGATCGCTGCGGGGCAGGTGGTATTTTCCGAGTGGTTGCGCGGCTTTGGCAACCTTATCATCGTGGACCATGGCGATGGCTATATGAGCCTGTACAGCAATAATGAAAGTCTGTATAAGCAAGTAGGCACGCGGGTTCAGCCCGGTGATGCCATTGCGACGGTCGGCAATAGCGGTGGTCAGCCCGACACGGGTCTGTATTTTGAAATGCGGCATCAAAGCCGTCCTGTTAATCCCCTCCTGTGGGTGAAGTGAAATGACACAAAAGACGAAGTTCATCCTCGTCGGTCTGGCCGGCGTGCTGGCAGGCGCGGCCTTGACAGTCAACCTGTCGGCGATTGCCGACAAGGATGCGGAAACCGCATTGCCGGTCGAAGAGTTGCGGGCCTTTACGGATGTGTTTGCCCGCATCAAGAATGATTATGTCGAGCCGGTGGAAGACAAGAAGCTGATCACCGAGGCGATCAATGGCATGTTGACGGGGCTGGACCCCCATTCGACCTATCTCGACGCTGAAGGCTTCAAGGACCTGCAGGTGGGGACCCAGGGCGAATTTGGCGGACTGGGTATTGAAGTCGGGATGGAAGACGGCTTCGTCAAGGTTGTCTCGCCAATTGAAGATACCCCTGCATTCAAGGCCGGCGTCAAGCCCGGCGATTTGATCGTCAAGCTGGATGACACGCCGGTGAAAGGCATGTCATTGAATGACGCCGTGAAGCGGATGCGCGGCAAGCCGGGCTCGAAAATCAAGCTCACGATCGCGCGCAAGGGCGTGGACAAGCCGGTCATCGTGACGCTGACCCGTGCTGTCATCAAGATCCGCAGCGTGAAGTTCCAGTCGCTGGAGAGTGGTTACGGTTATGTACGCGTGACGCAGTTTCAGGAACACACCGGCGAGTTGCTGGTTGAAGCGTTGACCAAGCTCTACAAGGACAACAAGGAGCCGCTCAAGGGCCTGATCCTGGATTTGCGCAACGATCCCGGTGGCCTGCTGAATGGCGCCGTGGCGGTGACCGCTGCATTCGTCAAACCCGATAGCCTGGTGGTGTATACCGAAGGGCGCACCGCAGACGCCAAGATGCGGCTGACGGCGAGTCGTGAAAACTACTTGCGCCCGATGCAGCTCGATTATATGAAGAACCTGCCCGAGGGCGTCAAACAGGTGCCGATGGTGGTGCTGGTCAATAGCGGGTCGGCCTCGGCGTCCGAGATTGTCGCGGGCGCGCTGCAGGACCACAAACGCGCGATCGTGATGGGCACCCGCACCTTTGGTAAAGGATCGGTCCAGACCATTCTGCCGATTGGCAATGGTACGGCGATCAAGCTCACCACCGCGCGCTACTTCACGCCGAATGGCCGCTCCATACAGGCCAAGGGTATTGAGCCGGATATCGTGGTGGAAGACCCGAGCATGCCGTCTGAAAGTGAAGGCATGGGTATCCGGGAAGCGGATCTCGACAAGCATTTGAGTAATCCCAACGGTGAAGAAGAACATCCTGTCACCAAACCGGGCACCAGTATCAAGGCGCCTGCCGACAAGCCAGGGGCGGAGGGCAAGGACAGAAAGCCCTCGACGCTGGAGCCGGGCGAAGTCGTGTCAAAAAATGATTTCCAGATGAACCAGGCACTGAATTTGTTGAAAGGCTTGCAGATCCTGCAAGGGCGCTGAGAGGGGCGTGCTGCGGCAAATTCTGCCGTGGCCCGTTCTGCGCGCTATACTTTAGACTTCTAGCCTGCCGGGGGTGCCATGCTTCCGTGTGACCTCGAAAAAAGACGCGAAATCGTATTCCATCCCTTGCCAACCGGCCAGGTGGAACGCGCTGTGATTTTGCTGCAGGGCCTGGAGGGGCTGTCTATCGATATTGGCGCAGATGGCAATTGCCTGCTGGTGCGTTATCACGTCTGTGAGTACACACTGGAAGGTCTGGAAACCGCATTGACAAGCCAGGATTTTCATCTGGATAACAGCCTGCTGGTCAAACTCAAACGTGCGCTGGCCTATTTTTGTGAAAGTGTGCAGCGCAGAAATGTCGAGGCCAACGAGCCCGATATCAAATCCCAGCGGGCATTCATGAAAGTCTACGACCGCCATCTGCATGGTGACCGTGACGAAACCCCGGAGGAATGGCGGGACTACAAATAGTCGCGTTGCTGTCCATGGATTTGACCGATGATCAACTGCTTCGTTACAGCCGCCATATTCTGTTGCCCGATGTCGGCGTAGCAGGGCAGGCGCGCATTTCAGACGCAACCGTTCTGATCGTCGGCGCAGGGGGACTGGGATGTCCGGTCGCCCTGTATCTGGGAGCATCAGGCGTCGGTCGCATGCTGCTTGCCGACGGCGATACGGTCGATCTGACCAACCTTCAACGCCAGATTGGCCATGTCACCTCGGCTGTCGGGGAAAGCAAGGCCGATTCGCTCGCGCGCGCCGTGCTGGCCATCAACCCTGAAATTCAGGTGCGCCCCCTGCGTGAAGCGCTGGCCAATCACGCGCTGCATCATGCGGTAGCAGCGGTGGATCTGGTGGTGGATGCCTCGGATAACTTTTCCACCCGGCATGCGGTCAATCGGGCCTGTGTTTTGCTGGGCAAGCCACTGGTCTCAGGTGCGGTGATCGGGTTTTCGGGGCAGGTGGCCGTATTCGATTCGCGTCGTGCCGACAGCCCTTGCTACCACTGCCTGTTCCCTGAATTTACAAATGAACCCGAGATGCGCTGTGCCGAGGCGGGCGTGTTCTCGCCGCTGGTAGGCGTGATCGGCTCGATGCAGGCCACGGAAGCACTGAAATGTCTGGCACAGGTGGGAGAGCCCCTGGTCGGCAGATTACTGCTCTGGGATGGCCTGCAGGCTGAAGCGCGGGTAATGAAAGTGCCACGTGACCCATCCTGCCCGGTGTGCGGGCAGGATGGGCATCAGGCGGGTTGAACGTCGAGCAGACGGGATAACAGCAAATCGATATCGCCACCGGGCGGGCGCGTGAATCCGCTCTTGGCAAACTGGTGCCAGCGGCCCACCACCATGCATTGCAGCAGATTGGCCAGCGGGCCACTCAGTTCAGACTGCTTGTCACCGCAAAACCGCAAACACTGGCGCAATTGAGCCTCGATGCGGTCATGCAGTTGATTGATGCGCTTCTGCAAGCGCTCGTTTTCGTGTACCAGCGCATCGCCGATCAACACCCGCGTCATGCCGGGGTTCTTCGCCGCAAAGTTCAACAGCATGCTGAGAATGGCTTCGATCTGGGCGGCAGGTGAAGGCGTGTCGGTGGTAATGCGGGCGATCAGCCCGAACAGGGTTTGCTCGATGAATTCGATCAAGCCTTCGTACATTTGTGCCTTGCTGGAGAAATGGCGGTAAAGCGCTGCTTCGGAGACCCCGATACGGGCGGCGAGGGCTGCCGTGGTGATTTTCTCCGGTTGCGGTTCCTGCAACATGGCAGCCAGGGTCTGCAGGATTTGCAAACGGCGTTCGCCTGGTTTTTTGATTTCACCACCCATCAGACACTCCACTCATTTTTATTAGGTGATGATTATCGTCGATGTTTGTGTAAATGGCAGCGGATTTTGAAATGGTGG
>CAYGMS010000004.1:0-3381 GCA_964350905.1 uncultured Thiobacillus sp.
CACGCGGCGGCCTCGGCTTGCCGCTGCTGTTGCTGGGACTGACTGGATTTCTGTTGACTATGGCTATGACAACAAAAATGCCCAGGCCATTGATTGAAAGTGTGCATTTGCTGGGAGGCATGGCTACGCTTTCCCTGTTGCTATGGCTGTGGTTACGCGAGCGCCCGCAACTCAGTCATGCCTATTTTGCACGTGCCGATCATTTGCGTAGTGGGGCCATGATTGGGCTCCTGCTGGTGCTTGTCCAGATAGCGTTGGGGGGGTGGGTCAGCACCCACCATGCAGCATTGGCCTGCACCGATTTTCCGCTGTGCCAGGGGCGATGGGTGCCACTGATGGATTTCGCGAAAGGCTTTACATTGCAGCATGATCTGGGAGAGACCGCATCGGGCGCAGCGTTGCCGATGGCGGCCTTGACGGCCATCCACTGGACGCATCGCCTGATGGCCCTGATGGTGACGCTCTACCTGGCTTGGCTGATGTTGCGCTTGATGCGGAGCCCGGGATATATCGATATAGGCCTGATGGTAGGCGCACTGCTGGTGCTGCAGTGGGTGCTTGGATTGAGCCGTTTTTTTCTGGATTGGCCGCTGGCATGGGCTGTGGCGCACAGCGCAGGTGCGGCGCTATTGTTGTCCAGCATGGTGCTGTTGAATTACCGGATACGCAGGCAATGAGCATGCAACCCTGAGAATTCAGACGGGCTGCAGCAGTGAGGCGTTTCTGGCGTCCTGCGTGAAGCGTTGTCTACGGGTTGCCTCGTGGTCGGGGTGTTGAGCGCGGTGCCGCGCTTGCTGAATTGAGGTGCGTTGCCGAGTAGGCCCGGTGATTGGCACCTCTTAATACCTGTTTGATTTATATGGATAATTAAGCATCTTATCCAGATATATATATCTGGATATTCGTACTAGTTTGATTTATATTGGGCTGAATTCTTTCACAAGGGTACGAAATGCTCGTCTCCAGGACCAGTCAGTATGCCGTGCAGGCGCTGATTTATATGGCCACCCAGCCAAGCACCGTGCCGGTCCTGAACAAGGATATCGCCTCCCGGCTTGGCGTGCCTGCCCCCTATCTCGCCAAAATCCTGCAGAGCCTGGCCAAGGGCAATTTGCTGTTTTCGTTTCGCGGACGTCTGGGTGGTTTTTGTCTGCGCGAAGGGGGCGACAAGATCACCCTCATGCAGATCCTGTTGCTGACCGAGGGGCCAACCTTCACCCAGACCTGCTTGTTGGGTCTCAAGAAGTGCAGCGATGAGACGGCGTGTCCGCTTCATTTCCGCTGGGCACCCGTGAAGAAAAAAATCATTGATTTGCTGGAAGAGACCACGCTGGAAAAACTGGCCAAGGCTGTGGAGACGGGTAAATACAGGTTGGCTGACGTACCCGGGAACCTGTTCGACCAAATCAAGGCATGAAGGGCTGGCTTGCTACATCCTGTTTGCTGGTAACAATCGCCCTGGCGGGTTGCCAGCCGGCTCCTCCGTCGCCCGTGTTCCAGGCGACGGATATTTCCGGCGCCACGTTTGCGCGGGATTTCAGGCTGACCGATCATAACGGCCAGGTTCGTACCCTTGCAGACTTCAAGGGAAAGATTGTCGCGATCTTCTTTGGTTACACCCATTGCCCGGATGTCTGCCCCACGACCCTGTCGGACTTTTCTGCAGCGCTGAAATTGTTGGGGCCGCAGGCCGAACAGGTACAGGTTATTTTTGTGACGGTGGACCCGCAACGCGATACGCCGGACCTGCTGAAAGTGTACGTTCCTGCCTTTAATCCCGGATTTCTGGGGATGTACACCGATGAGGCCACATTGGCGCTGCTGGCAAAAGAATACAAACTGGTCTACCAAAAGACCTCAATCAAGGCTGCGGACGACTACCTGATTGATCACAGTGCCGGCAGTTATGTCTATGATGCAAATGGGCGGGTGCGATTATTGATCCCTTACGGCAGTTCCCCTGCTGTCATTGCCCAGGATTTGAAGACGCTTCTTGGGGCAAGTCCTTCCCCTTGAATCCATCTTGCTAGCGTGGAACGTATCCTTATATAATCCGCGCTCTATCGATTTATACCAAGTACAAATACTGTATGCGATAAACGGTTTAAAGCGAGTAAATGGCTTAAAGCGAGTAAATGATCAAGCGAGACGCGCTCGTGTCTCGGTAAACGGGAGCAGTCGATGGCAGTAACCACAGATTCCGGTGCGGAGCAGTACAATTTTGATATCGTCAAGAAATTTGCCGTCATGTCGCTCGTTTGGGCGGTGGTGGGCATGTTGGTTGGCGTCTATATCGCGTCTGAACTGGCCTGGCCGTTTTTGAATTTCGATAGCCCGTATTTTTCATTCGGCCGGTTCCGGCCTGTCCACACCACCTCGGTGATTTTCGGCTTCGGCGGCTCGGCGCTGTTTGCTACGTCCTACTATGTGGTCCAGCGCACCTGCCAGGCACGCCTGATTTCGGATGGCATGGCCAGCTTCACCTTTTGGGGCTGGATGGCAGTCATCGTGTTGGCTGATATCAGCTATATGCTGGGTTATACCCAGTCGCGCGAGTACGCGGAAATGGAATGGCCGATCGATATCCTGATCGAGGTGGTGTGGGTCACCTATCTGATACTGTTCGTCGGCACCATCATGCGCCGCAAGCAACCACACATCTATGTGGCCAACTGGTTCTATCTGGCCTTCATTCTGGCGACCGCCTTGCTGCACACCTTTAATAATCTGGCGATGCCCATCGACCTGTTCTCGATGAAATCCTACAGTCTGTTCTCGGGCGTACAGGATGCGATGACGCAGTGGTGGTATGGCCATAACGCAGTGGGTTTCTTCCTGACCGCGGCCTTCCTCGGCATGATGTATTACTTTGTGCCCAAGCAGGCCGGTCGCCCGATCTATTCCTATCGCCTGTCGGTTGTCCACTTCTGGGCACTGAGCTTCATGTACATGTGGGTGGGCGCGCACCATCTGCACTGGACTGCGCTGCCTGACTGGACATCCTCGCTGGCTGCCGCGTTCTCCATCCTGCTGCTGATGCCGTCGTGGGGCGGCATGATCAACGGCATCATGACCTTGTCCGGTGCCTGGGACAAAATGCGCACCGACCCGATCATGCGCTTCATGATTGTGGCGCTGTCGTTTTACGGCATGTCGACCTTTGAAGGCCCGATGATGTCGCTGAAGGAAGTCAACGCGCTGTCGCACTACACTGACTGGACGGTGGGCCATGTGCATTCCGGTGCACTGGGCTGGGTAGCAATGATTTCCTTTGGTTCGCTGTATCACATGATGCCCAAGCTGTGGGGCACAAAAATGTACAGCCGCAGGCTGATCGAGTGGCACTTCTGGCTGGCCACCATCGGCATCGTGCTTTATATC
>CAYGMS010000004.1:3481-19854 GCA_964350905.1 uncultured Thiobacillus sp.
CAGGCTGATCGAGTGGCACTTCTGGCTGGCCACCATCGGCATCGTGCTTTATATCTGTCCACTTCTGGGCGCTGAGCTTCATGTACATGTGGGTGGGCGCGCACCATCTGCACTGGACCGCGCTGCCTGACTGGACATCCTCGCTGGCTGCCGCGTTCTCCATCCTGCTGCTGATGCCGTCGTGGGGCGGCATGATCAACGGCATCATGACCTTGTCCGGTGCCTGGGACAAAATGCGCACCGACCCGATCATGCGCTTCATGATTGTGGCGCTGTCGTTTTACGGCATGTCGACCTTTGAAGGCCCGATGATGTCGCTGAAGGAAGTCAACGCGCTGTCGCACTACACTGACTGGACGGTGGGCCATGTGCATTCCGGTGCACTGGGCTGGGTAGCAATGATTTCCTTTGGTTCGCTGTATCACATGATGCCCAAGCTGTGGGGCACAAAAATGTACAGCCGCAGGCTGATCGAGTGGCACTTCTGGCTGGCCACCATCGGCATCGTGCTTTATATCGTCGCCATGTGGATCTCCGGCATCACGCAGGGTCTGATGTGGCGTGCATTTGATGAGTTCGGCAACCTGCAATATTCGTTTGTCGAGTCAGTTGTAGAGATGATGCCGTTTTACGCGATGCGCGCGATCGGGGGCATGTTCTTCCTCACGGGTACCATACTGATGGCTGTCAACATGTTCATGACCATCCGTCAGGGCAAGCGTGAGAACGCCATTCTGGATGCCAGGCTGGCACACGCTTGATTCAGGGATATAGAGTATGAATTTGAACTTCAAACACGAATGGGTTGAAACCAACATCGGCCTGTTGTCGGTGCTGACCATGCTGGCGATCAGCGTGGGCGGACTGGTGGAAATCGCACCCTTGTTCTTTATCGACAAGACCATTGAAAAGGTCGAGGGCGTGCGTCCCTACACGCCGCTGGAACAGCGTGGTCGCGACATCTATCAGCGTGAAGGCTGCTACCTCTGCCATTCCCAGATGATTCGTCCGTTCCGCGACGAAAAACTGCGTTATGGCCACTATTCGCTGGCGGCTGAATCGCAATACGACCATCCCTTCCAGTGGGGCTCGAAGCGCACGGGCCCCGATCTGGCGCGAGTAGGCGGCAAGTATTCGAACGAGTGGCAAGTGCAGCATCTGGTTGCACCGCGCTCGATGGTGCCCGAGTCGGTCATGCCGAACTACCCCTGGTTGCTGACGACGTCTCTGGATGTGTCCGATATTGCCAGCCGCATGAAGGCGTTACGTAAAGTAGGCGTGCCCTATTCGCTCACGCAGGCGGAATACGACGCCAATGTGACCAAGTTTGGTGAAACTGTGGCAGTCCAGTTGCACATCCCGGATGCCAAGAAAAACCTGGTGGCCCAGGCCAACTTTGGCAATTACGATGGCGACCGCTCCAGCATTTCCGAGATGGATGCGCTGGTAGCCTATCTGCAGATACTGGGGACCATGGTTGACTTCAGCAAGTACAGCGACGACGCATTCGTCGATGGCCGCTGATTGAACCGGGCCGGAGATTCAGATGGAATGGTTGATGTGGTTTTCAAAGCCCGAGAACACCAAGCCTCTGGCCCTGATTATTTTTTTCGTTACCTTTATCGGCATCGTGGCCTACGTCTACGGTAGCAAAAAGCGGAGCCAACGGCTCGAGTCATACCGCCACATACCGTTTCTGGACGAGCAGGACGAACAGGAAGACACGAAGGACAAGCAATGAGCGAGCAAAAATCACAATCCCAGACTGTGCAAACAACCGGCCATGTCTGGGACGGCGACCTGGAGGAATACAACAATCCGCTGCCGGTGTGGTGGGTCTACACGTTCTACGCCACAGTGGTTTTCGCCATCGTGTACTGGACGATCTACCCATCCTGGCCGTTTGGCAAAGGCTGGATCGGCGGGACATCGAACATCACCTATGTAAACAGCGACGGTGAGACCAAGACACATAGCTGGAATACGCGTGCCCTGTATCTGGAAGACATGAACCAGGCCGCTACAGCGCAGAAGCCCTATTTCGACAAGATCTCGACCATGTCGTATGAGCAGATTGCCAAAGACCCGGAAATGAGTGGCTTCATCATTTCTGCGGGCAAGTCACTGTTTGCGGACAACTGCGCACCCTGCCATCAGGCAGGCGGCCAGGGCATGACCAGTTTCTTCCCCAATCTGACCGATGACGACTGGCTGTACGGCGGCCTCTACGACAGTATTCATGAAACGATCTCGGAAGGGCGGCGCGGCTACATGCCGGCGTTCAGTGAAGTGCTCGCCGGCGAGCAGATCGACCAGCTGGCGAACTATGTCGCCAGTCTGTCGGGCGTCGGCCATGACGCCACCAAGGCCGCTGCGGGCAATGTGCTGTTCCATGGTGATGCCGCAGCCTGTTACGTCTGCCACGGTGGGGACGCCAAGGGCCGCAAAGAACTGGGCGCCCCCAATCTGACCGACAGCATCTGGCTGTGGGCCAATGTGCCGGCTGCAGCCGGCAACGAAGGCAAGGTCGCAGCGATACGTGGTGTCATTGCCAGCGGCCTCAACAAGGGCGTAATGCCGGCGTGGGCGGGTCGTTTGTCACCGGAACAGATCAAGGTTTTGACGGTCTACGTTCACGAACTGGGCGGCGGACAGTAAAACTTCAGCTTGAAGTGATGCAAAAGCCCCCGTTAACGGGGGCTTTTGCATCTTGACTACGAGATCGAGCTAACGATGCAAACAGAGTTAAGAGACCAGCCTGGGCTCTATCAGAAACGCATTCCGATTTTTACCCGTTCGGTGAAGGGGCCCTTTCGGCGTTTCAAAACATCGGTGCTGGTGCTGGCCTATACCATTTATTTCCTGTTGCCGTGGATGCCGTGGTCCCGGCTGGACGCGCCATCACAGGCCGTATTGTTTGACATACCCGGGCGCAAGTTCCTGATTTTCGGACTCACGGTTTATCCGCAGGATGTCATTTGGCTGGCGCTGCTGCTGTTTATTGCCGCCATCCTGCTGTTTTTTGTCACGGGGCTGGTGGGCCGCGCGTTCTGCGGCTATTTCTGCTTCCAGACCCTGTGGACCGACCTGTTTATCTGGATCGAACATCTGGTTCAAGGCGAGCGTCCAGCGCGCATCCGCTTGTCCCGCCAGCCGTGGAATCGAGAGAAAATCCTGAAAATAGGCGGCACCCACGCCCTGTGGTGGCTGGTGGCGCTCTGGACCGGGCTGTCGTTTGTCTTCTACTTTTCTTATGCGCCGCAACTGCTGGTCGATTTTTTCACGGGCCAGGCTGCTGTTGCCGCTTACATCACGGTAGGCATCATTGCCCCATCGACTTATGCGGCTGCCGGTCTGATGCGCGAGCAGGTATGCACGTATATCTGCCCGTATGGCCGCTTTCAGAGCGTCATGTACGAACCCGCCACCCTGGCCGTGCATTACGATTCCCGGCGCGGCGAGTCGACCCTGGGGCGTGCGCCGATACGTGCGGGGCAGCGCAGCCTGGCTGAGCGACATGAGCAGGGTTTTGGTGATTGCGTCGATTGCAACCTGTGCGTCCAGGTTTGTCCGACCGGCATCGATATTCGGGGTGGGCTGCAATACAAATGCATTTCCTGCGGACTTTGTATCGATGCATGCAATACCATCATGGATTCGTTCGGATTTCCGCGTGGATTGATCCGTTACGATTCAGAACAGAATCTTGCCGCTGAAACCCCCACTGCACCCAAGTTGCAGTGGAAAGGGCTGAAGACCGTCGGCTACGGGGCGGCTCTGATCCTGATGAGCGGCTACCTTGTTTACAGTATCGCCACCCGGGGCAGCTTTGACCGCACGGTGGATCAGATTCGTCAGCCGCTCTATGTCGTATTATCCAATGGTGACATTCGCAATCGCTACCAGATCAGGATCACCAACAAGAACGCACAGAGTCAGACTTATCAAATCAGTTCAAAGGGGATTCCCGCGGCCGCGCTCGATCTCGGTAATTTTCATGAAATCACCGTCAAGCCCGGCCATAGCGGGCTGCTGCAGGCCAGCGTGAGACTGCCGCCCGCCCTGGCAACAAAAACACGACATTTCGAACTGCTGATCATCCCTCAAGGCAAGCCTGCAGAAGTGCGATCTGAAACCGTTCGATTCGACAGCCCGAGACAAGTGCAATGAATACAATGACCACCCTGTTTGGGGGACTGGCTGCCGTTGTGGCGCTCTATGCCATTGGCGGGCTTTTCCGAACCCTGCCGCCCATGCTGCGTGCCCTTCTGGCGGGCATTATTCCACTCATCACGTATTTTGTGGTGATCATGGGACGCTGGCCGGGGCTGGATGTCGTCGCCATACACATCTCGGTTTTTCTCGCTGCGGCATTGGTTTTGTTTGCCATGGGTCAATTTCGGCGGGGTGGCGCGGAACGCATGCACTGGGCCCCCAAACTGTTGATCAGTTTTTTTGTCGGGCTGGTGTTTGTGAATGCCGCGCTGCTCTACCTTTCCACCAAAGGCCTGCCTGAACCCATTGCACGCTGGTGGCTGGGGCATGATGGCCGTGCGGTTTATACCGGCTTTTCCGGGGTGGTGGCTCACGGACAAAATGCCGCCAAGGCAGTGTCATCCGAACTGAGCGAAACCCACCGAGAGTCCCTGCTTGGCTGGCAGGTCGACGTGTCGGGGCTGGACGGAAGCGGATTGACCCGCCTGGTCGAGGTCCGGGTCAAGGATCGCACGGGCTTGCCGGTAGACCGGGTGGTGGCCGAATTGCGGCTGATGCGTCCGGGCGCCCCTGCTGCAGTGCTCACACTGCCGCTAAGCGCTGCCGAATCAGGTGTTTATGTGGGTTCGCTGGCGTTGCCTGCCGCGGGCCGCTGGCTGCTTGATATGCAACTCAAGCGGGATGGCGACAGGCAATACCATAGTATTCGGGAAGTGAATGTGCCATGAGCGGCATCATGGGCTTCTTGTTGTTTTTGTCCGGAATCTTCGTGCTGCTCATTGTCGTAGGCGTGTTCTGGTCGATCAAAAGCGGGCAGTTCGATGACATGGAAGGCCCTGCCGAGCGCATTTTGATGGACGACGACGACCCCTTGTTGCCGACGCATCACTTGAGAAGTAAAGATGAATAAACTAAGATTTACTTATATTGAATGGAGTTTGCAAAATGAAACAGCTTTTTACTTTTCAGGGTCTGCCTATGGTTATCGTGACCGGGATGATCATCTGGTCGTGGATTAGCATTCTTTCCGTGCTGATTGCTTCGTACTTCTGAGCGCCTGCCACCCAACAAAAAAGCCCCGCGAATATGGGGCTTTTTTGTTGGGTGGGTTCAAGCGACTATGCCGGGATCACCGCGCGCATCTTTTGCAGCGCGCGGGCCTCAATCTGGCGAATGCGCTCGGCCGACACACCGTATTCGGCGGCCAGTTCATGTAACGTGGACGCCTCCCCTTCGGTCAGCCAGCGTGCCTTGATGATGTGGCGGCTACGTTCGTCGAGGTTTTTCAGTGCAGTCGACAAGCCTTCGCGGCGCACACGCTCGGTTTGCTCGCGCTCCAGCAACTGTGCCGGATTTTCGTCCGGGCTCGCCAGATAGGCCGTCGGGCTGTAGCTTTCCTCGCCGTCATCCACTGTCGGGTCGATGGAAATATCGTGGCCCGACATGCGGGTTTCCATTTCCAGCACGTCCTTGCGACTGACATTGAGCTCGCGTGCCATCGTGTCGGCCTCTTTCAAGGTCAGGGCGTTGAGCGATTGCTTCAGGCTGCGCAGGTTGAAGAACAGCTTGCGCTGTGGTTTGGTGGTCGCCACTTTGACCAGGCGCCAGTTCTTCAGCACATATTCGTGGATTTCAGCGCGAACCCAATGCAGTGCGAACGACACCAGACGCACGCCGCGATCGGGATCAAAGCGTTTCACTGCCTTCATCAGCCCGACATTGCCTTCCTGGATCAGGTCGGCATGGGGCAATCCATAGCCCAGATAGTGGCGTGCCACGCTCACCACCATGCGCAGGTGCGAAACCACCAATTGGCGGGCTGCATCGACATCCTCGTTTTCATGCCAGGCACGCGCATACCGCTGCTCATCTTCCAGCGTGAGCATGGGATAGCGGTTAACGGTCTGGATATAGCTATCCAGGCTGTAGGCAGCAGGAACAGGTAAAGAAAAAGTTTGGCTCATGGTTACATGTTCTCCTCTAACTAATACATAGTTTAGCACTCGGGGTGTCAGAGTGCTAAGGGGGTGGAGGGTTCCCCCGTTTTTGTGGGAATTCAACTGTACAGGAAAGGAAAGACGCGGGGCCGGACAAAGCACATCCCCAACTACGCGACGGCTCCCCGTGTTTGAGTCCACGCGGCTGGCAGACAAATCTCAGCGTGCCGATTCAACCTGATGAAGCGCACGCGTCACGGAAATCCAGGCACCCAGCCAGCCGAACAGGGTGGTCAGCCCCAGTACGGTGCTGATTTCGAGGGCCGTGGGCGGTGCCAGGCTGAAGCCCGAGCCGTACAAGCTGGCCAGATGGGCGACGGGCGAGTGCAGCATCCAGCCAGCCAGCGCCAACACGCCACCTGCCGCCAGCCCGCCCAGCAAACCCTGCACCGCACCCAGGTAAATAAACGGCCGGCGTATATAGCGGTCAGTTGCACCGATCAGCCGACTGACCTGGATTTCGTCGCGACGAATCAGGACCTGGGCGCGGATGGCGTTGCCGGAAATGGCGACAAGTGCGATGGCAAACAGGCCGGCCAGCATCCAGACGCCGGTGCGACCGATGGTGAGCGCGGTCTGCAGGCGTTCGGCCCACTGGCTGTCGAGGTGGGTTTCGGCCACGCCGGGGAGTTTGCCGAGTTCGTCCGCAATGCGGGCCAGTTCCTGGCGCGAATGGGCCTTGGGGCGCACTACCCAGGCGTCCGGCAGGGGGTTCTGGGTCAGCCCGGCGGTGATGTCGGTCAGGTCCTGTGCGCTGCTCAAGGCGGATAGTGCTTCATCCTTGGGGACGAAGCGGGCGCTCGCGATATCGGACTGTTTCAGGCGCGCGGTCAGGGCCTGCTTGTTGGCAGACGACACGTCGGCATCGAGAAACAGGCTGATTTCCGGTTGGGCGGGCAGGTCACCGGCCAGACGGCTGAGATTGCCGAGCATCAGGTACAAGCCGCTGGGCAGGCTGATGGCCACGCCCATGGCCAACGCGGTGAGCAGGGTGGCGACCGGTTGTGCGTACAGGCGGCGCAGCGAGGAAGTGAGTGCGTGCTTCTGGTGGCGCATCCAGCTGATCATGCTGTCACCTCCTCGACTTTGCCATGTTCCAGCCGCAAGATGCGGCCTCCCAAGGCCGTGATCGCCCGGTCGTCGTGGGTGGCGATGACCAGCGTGGTGCCCACCTGATGGAAGTCGCGGAACATGGCCATGATGTCGGCTGCATAACCGGCGTCGAGGTTGCCGGTGGGTTCGTCGGCCAGCAGCAGGGCCGGGCGGCTGACCAGCGCGCGGGCGATGCACAGGCGCTGCTGTTCGCCGCCCGACAGGCTGATGGGATTGGCTTTTTCGCGGTTGAGCAGGCCGACCTTGTCAATCACGGCACGGGCGCGTTTAAGCGCCTCGCGGCGGTCGAAGCCGGCGATATCGAGCGGCAGGACGACATTTTCGATCACGTTGCGGTCGAACAGCAGCTTGTGATCCTGGAACACCAGGCCGATGTTGCGCCGCAGGTAGGGCACCGCCCGGTGCGACAGGCGGCTGATGTTCTGGCCGCTGACTGTCAGTGCGCCGCTGGTGGGGCGCTCGATCGCGGCGATGAGTTTCAGCAGCGTGCTTTTACCGGCGCCGGAATGCCCGATGAGGAACACCAGTTCACCCTGATCAATCGTGAGATTGACGCTGGACAACGCTTCATGTCCGCCAGGGTAGCGTTTGGTGACTTGGCTGAAGCTGATCATGTACGAGGTGGTATCAAACGGTAAAAACGGCTTCGACGAATTCATGGGCGTTGAATGGCCGCAGATCATCAACGCTTTCGCCTACGCCGATGTAGCGGACCGGGATCGGGATGGGGCGCGCCTGGGCGATGGCGGCAATCGCGCCGCCCTTGGCGGTGCCATCGAGCTTGGTCAGGACCAGACCGGTGACGCCGAGCGCATCATCGAACGCCCTCACCTGGGCGACGGCGTTTTGCCCGGTGTTGGCGTCCAGCACCAGTAACACTTCGTGCGGTGCGCCGGGGGCGGCCTTTTCGATCACCCGCTTCACCTTCCTGATTTCTTCCATCAGGTTCAGCTGGGTGGGCAGGCGGCCGGCCGTGTCGGCCAGCACCACGTCGATATTGCGCGCGCGCGCAGCCTGGATCGCATCGAAAATCACGGCGGCGGAATCGCCTTTTTCCTGGCTGACCACGGTGACGTTGTTGCGCTCGCCCCAGACCTGCAACTGTTCGCGTGCGGCGGCGCGGAAGGTGTCGCCTGCGGCCAGCAACACCGACAGGCCCTGTGACTGATACAGTTTGGCGAGTTTGCCGATGGTGGTGGTTTTGCCTGCACCGTTGACACCAGCCAGCATGAGGATGAATGGCTTGTGCGTGGTGACATCAAGCGGCGCCTGCAGCGGACTCAGCAGATCGACCAGAGCCTGCTTGAGGCCGTCCTGCAGTTCGGATGCTTCGGTCCAGCCTTCGCGCCGCACCCTTTTTTGCAGGGTCTCGAGCAGGGCCTCGGTGGCATCCATGCCGATATCGGCGGTGATGAGGATGGTTTCGAGTTCTTCGAACAGCTCGGCGTCGATCTTGCGGCCGACCCCCAGCAGGCTGGAGAGTTGCCCACCCAGGCGCCCGCGGGTTTTGGTGAGGCCTTGTTTGAGCCGTTGTGCCCAGCCCGGACGGGGCGTGGCAGGCGCAGCCTCTGCCGCAGGTTCGGGCGTGGTCACCCCTTCGGCTTCAATGGCCGGCGGGGGCGTGACCGGTTGCAGCGCCTCGGGCTCGGGCGCGGGCGCGGCAGGTTCCGGCTTGGCAGCGGATTTGGATTTGAAGAAACTAAACACGGATAAAGGCAGTCAGCACAACTGTTTGACGGACGCGGTATCTTATCATTCAGGCAGTCGACTCCACACGGGCATCTGCGCGTTTTGGAGTGAGGTCACTCATAAGGGTTAAACAATGAAACAAAACAACATGCATGGCATGTGGGGAATGCTGCTGGCACTCGCGCTCGGCGGTGCCCAGGCGGCGGTGACGGACGTCACGCTGGATAACGGCATGCGGGTGATCGTGCAGGAAGATCACCGGGCACCGGTGATGGTGTCGCAGGTGTGGTATCGCGCCGGCTCGATGGACGAGTTCAACGGCACCACCGGCGTGGCACACGTACTCGAACACATGATGTTCAAGGGCACGAAAACGGTGCCGCCGGGCGAGTTTTCCAAACGCATCGCTGCCGCAGGCGGGCGCGAAAACGCATTTACCAGCCGCGATTACACGGCCTATTTCCAGCAGATGCAGAAAGACCGACTGGCCCTGTCGATGCAACTGGAGGCAGACCGTATGACCAACCTCGTCATCAGCGACGAGTTGTTTGCCAAGGAACTTCAGGTGGTGATGGAAGAGCGCCGCCTGCGCACCGACGATCAGGCGCAATCGATCGTGTATGAGCGTTTGATGGCCACGGCGTATCAGACGCATCCTTATCGGCGTCCCATCATCGGCTGGATGGATGATCTGCAGAACATGACCGGCCAGGATGCCCGCGACTGGTACGCACGCTGGTATGCGCCCAACAATGCCACGCTGGTGGTGGCGGGTGATGTGAAGGCTGATGAGGTGATTGCATTGGCCAGACAGTATTTCGGGGGGCTGCCTCCGCGTGCCTTGCCGGAACGCAAACCGCAAATCGAACCGGCGCAGGTCGGCAGCAAGCGCATTGTGGTCAAGGCGCCGGCACAATTGCCCTATTTGCTGATGGCCTGGCACGTCCCCACGATCAAGGACTGGCAGCAGGACAGCGAGCCCTATGCGCTGCAAATTCTGGCCGGCGTGCTGAGCGGCAATGATTCGGCCCGGCTGCAGAAATCGCTGGTGAAGACGCAGCAGATCGCGGTGAATGTGAGTGCGGGCTACGACGCGGTGTCGCGTGGGCCGGGTCTGTTCATGGTCGATGCGAGCCCTGCACCAGGGAAATCGATCGCTGCGCTGGAACAGGCGGTGCGTGCCGAGCTCAAGCGTGTGCAGCAAAAAGGTATCAGCGAAGCCGAGCTTGCGCGGGTCAAGGCGCAAGTGATCGCGGCCGACGTCTACCAGCGTGATTCGCTGTTCTATCAGGCCATGCAGTTGGGCGAATACGTGACCACGGGTTTGCCGCCGGAGGCGCTGGCTCGCCGGGTCGACAAGTTGCGCGCGGTGACGGCCAGGGAGGTGCAGGCGGTGGCGCGGAAATGGCTGCAGGATGATCAGCTGAGCGTGGCGGAACTCGATCCGCAGCCCTTGAGCACGAAGGCGGCGCGTGCTGCCGTGACGGGAGCGCGTCATGTCAATTAAGCGTTTTATCGCGGCCTGTCTGTTGAGCCTGCCGCTGTCGGGGCATGCCGCGCTGGAGATTCAGAACTGGCAAACCCCCGAGGGTGCGCAGGTGGTGTTCGTCGAAAGCCATGAATTGCCGATCCTGGATGTTGCGGTGAACTTTCCGGCAGGCAGCGCGCGTGACCCGGCGGGCAAGGCGGGTTTGGCGCATTTGACGCATGGCTTGCTGGATCAGGGGGCAGGCGGGATTACGGATACAACCATCGCACATCGGCTTGCCGACGTGGGAGCGGTGCTGTCGGGGAGTTTTGATCGGGATCGCGCAGGGGTTAATTTACGCACCTTGTCGTCTGCCGCTGAAAAATCGGCTGCGCTCGATATTCTGACGCGTGTGCTGCAGCGGCCTGACTTCCCGCAGGCGGTGATCAAGCGCGAGAAGCAACGTTTGATCTCGGCCATCCGCGAAGCCGAAGCCGATCCCGGCAGCGTGGCCAGCAAGGCGTTTTATCGTGCGATCTATGCCGCGCATCCCTACGCGCACGACGAAACCGGTGATCCGGTTGCAATCGGCAAGCTGACACGCGGCGACCTGCAGCAGTTTTATCGCACGCATTACAGCGCACCGAATGCCGTGATCGCCCTGATGGGCGATATCTCGCGCGCCGAGGCCGAAGCGATTGCCGCGCGTATTGCCAGCGGCCTGTCCGGCGCAGCGGTGGTACCTGCCTTGCCCGCGCCCGTTGCGGCGCAGCCCTCCGATACGCGGATTGCCCATCCCTCGACGCAAAGCCACGTGTTGATGGGTGTGGTGGGGATGGCGCGCAGCGACCCGGACTATTTCCCCTTGTTTGTCGGCAACTACGTATTGGGCGGCGGCGGCTTTGATTCCCGGTTGATGCGCGAGGTACGCGACAAGCGCGGCTATGCGTACAGTGCATACAGCTACTTTGCGCCAATGATGGAGGCCGGGCCGTTCCAGCTGGGCTTGCAAACCAAGCTGGAGCAAACAGAAGATGCCCTGAAAGTGGCTAGGGAAACCCTGCGGACCTTTATTGCGGACGGCCCCAGCGAAGCGGATCTCGTCCAGGCCAAGTCCAATCTCACGGGTGGATTCCCCTTGCGTTTCGACAGTAACCGGAAAATTCTCGAATACCTGTCGGTCATCGGTTTTTACAAGCTGCCGCTGGATTACCTGGATACCTGGATCGACAAGGTCAATGCGGTGGATGTGGCCGCGGTGAAGCGGGCATTTGCCCAGCGGGTCGACCCGGACAAACTGGTGACCGTGGTGGTGGGGGCCGGCAGTGCTCGCTAAACGTGCATCGCCGAAGCGGGCGCACGGCGTCGCCAATCGGGTGCGCATCATCGGCGGCCGCTACCGCCGCCGCCTGCTCGACTTCCCTGGCAGCACGGGTTTGCGTCCCACCCCCGACCGGGTGCGTGAGACCGTGTTCAACTGGCTGGGGCAGGACTTGCCGGGCTGGACGTGCCTGGATTTGTTTGCCGGCAGTGGCGCACTCGGTTTCGAGGCGGCTTCACGCGAAGCGGAGCGGGTGGTGATGCTTGAGCGGGACCGCGATGCACTGGCTGCGCTTGAAAAAAACCGGGCCGTTCTCGGCGCCAATCAGGTGGACGTGTTGCGTGCCGATGCCGCGGCCTGGCTGGCCACTAATCGCGAAACCTTCGACCTGATTTTCATCGATCCGCCGTTTGACAGTGGGCTGGCGGCGACGGTATTGACGGGGCTTGCCCCCCATCTCAAATCTGGCGGCTACGCTTATGTTGAACAGGGCGCCGAGGTGGTCGCCCCTGCGGGGTTTATCATTCACCGCAGGGGGCGCGCGGGGCGCTCGCATTTTGCGCTGCTGATCAAGGAATAAACCATGCTGACGGCTGTCTATCCCGGTACGTTCGATCCCATTACGCGCGGTCACGAAGATCTGGTGCGGCGTGCGGTGCGCCTGTTCGACCATGTTGTGGTTGCGGTGGCCGAATCACGCAATAAACGCCCGTTCTTTTCCATGGACGAGCGGGTGGCGATGACGCGCGATGTGCTGGCCGATGTGCCACAGGTGCGGGTCGAAGGCTTTTCCGGGCTGCTGATCGATTTTGTCGCCGAACAGGGCGCGATTGCAGTGTTACGGGGGCTGCGTGCGGCATCCGACTTTGAATATGAATTCCAGTTGGCAGGGATGAATCGCAACCTGAAACCGGATATTGAAACCCTGTTTTTGACACCTTCGGATCAATACATGTTCATTTCCGCCAGCATGATTCGGGAGATCGCCCAGTTGGGCGGCGAGGTGTCGCCGTTTGTCCACCCATTGGTGGCGAAGCGATTAAGTGAGAAAATAAGCAAAAACTGATACAACCCGGAGAACACGATGTCAATGCTGATCACGGACGAATGCATCAATTGCGACGTCTGTTTGCCTGAATGCCCGAATGAAGCCATTTCCCAGGGCGACGAAATTTATATTATCGACCCCAACAAATGCACCGAGTGCGTGGGCCATTTTGATGAACCGCAGTGTGTGGAAGTGTGCCCGGTCGACTGTATTCCGCTGAACCCGGACTATCCCGAAACCCGGGAAGAGTTGCAGGCAAAGTTTCTGCGCCTGACCGCCGGCAAGTAAGCCCTCAGGCCATTCTGCTCAGCCGCTCCCGGTTCAGATTGTCGGCCAGGGCATCGGCAATGTGCGTGTTGATGCGGGCCAGATGATCCAGCTGGTCGCTGACCATACCGATTGAGGTTTCGAGTTCGGCGATGCGCTCGTCCAGCGTTTCAGTGGCGGCATGGATGCGGCTGACGCTTTCCAGACGGCGCTTGAGCTGGATCTTGTGTTCGCGAACCTGGGTTTCCATCGGCGCGATCAGTGCCTTGAGCCAGGATTCGGTTTCACTGTTGGCCAGATCGAATACCTGCACCACTTTGCTGGCCAGCGATTCAAAGAAGCGCGCGGTCAGCTGATGCTGGCCCATGGTCAGCATCTTGAAGACCGTGTTGAAGCGCTCATCGAAAATCCGTTCCAGTCGTGCCATTTCCTTGCGGTATTTGCGCAGGCTGTGATCAGGCGGGTTGACGGCTGCCAGGCCGTGTTCGTCGCTGAATTTCTGGTACATCGCCGTCATCATGGCGCGGATTTCCTTGATGGTTGCCGCCGCCCCGCTCAGGTTGCCGTCCACCTGGTGAAAGAAGTGCCCCATGGCCTCGAGCAGGCCCGTGCTGAAGTGGCTTTTTTCCATGGTCTGGCGGGTGTGGCGCACTTCGTCACGCAGTGTCTGCATGCCCAGGCGCTGGCGCAGCACCTCGACCTGTGAGGCGAATACGTTGCGCAGCGCATTGAATTGCTGCAAGCCACGTTCGAAATTCTGTTTGTCTTCGTTGGCATTGATCATCATGTGCTGGATGACGTCGCGGTTCTTGCCGCGCAGTCCCTGCAACTCGTCGACCTGATCCTGGATATTGGAGAGGCGGGTTTCCAGCAACTCGGTGGTTTTGATCATCACATCTTCCACCCCGGCCTGGGTGGATTCGCTCACCAGTGCTTGCTTGCAGGGGATCAACTCCTGGGATAACGCGGCTTCCAGCCCGGGCAGACGACTTCTTTCCAGCAGATCAGCATCGTGGCGCACCTTGGCCACAAGTGCTTTTTGCGCCGATACCGGGTAGATCTGGCTGGCGGGCAATTCGAGCAAGGCGGCACTGCTGGCAATCTGTTTGGCGAGTTCCGCTTCGATCTCGGCCGCGGATTTGAGCTCATCCCACAAGCCGTCAATCTTGTTCAGGACAACCAGGCGCCCGCGGCTGGCGCCCTGCACCGGGGCAATGTAATGCCGCCAGATTTCAATGTCGGACTTGGTGACGCCGGTGTCGGCCGCCAGCAGAAACAGCACCGCATGGGCGCTGGGCAGCATGCTGAGGGTGAGTTCCGGCTCGGTGCCGATGGCATTGAGGCCCGGTGTGTCTAGAATGACCAGACCCTGCTTGAGAAGCGGGTGGGGGAAGTTGATCAGCGCGTGGCGCCAGCGCGGAATCGCAATGCTGCCGTCGCGCGCCAGGCTGCGTGCGGTTTCTTCATCGTTGGGGTTGATCAGGCCGTAGGATTCAGCTGTGGCGGCGTCGACCGGCATGGTGTCAGCCAGCCGCATCAGTGTCGCACTCATCTCATCGGCCGAGTCGATATTGAGTGGAAACTCGGTCCATGCGTCCGCATCGTGCTTGAAGTCGGCAACGCTGCCATCGCGGGTCTTGGTTTCAATCGGCAACAGGCGCAGCGAAGGGCGGCGGATCGGGTCGAAATACAGTTCGGTCGGGCACATGGTGGTGCGCCCGGCGGACGAGGGCAGCACGCGCTGCCGATAGTCCGAAAAGAAAATTGCGTTGATAAGCTCGGATTTGCCGCGCGAAAATTCGGCGACAAAGGCCACATTCAGCTTGTCTTCCTGCAGTCGCCCCAGCAGCTGGTTCAGGCGCAGTTCGGACTCGGCATCGTCCAGTTCCTGGGCGGCAAGCCAGTCACGCAACGCTTCGACGCGCACATACACGGCGTCGCGCCAGGCACTGTAATGCTCGAAATCGTCAACCAGGGTGGTAGAGGGCATCAGGTCGATCCGCTAGATAAGGCACCGTCATATAACGACATATTAGTAACAAACTTGATGGGCACGAAATTTGCCTGTCAGCGCTGGCAGCGGGGGCAGTAAAAACTGGCACGCTGACCTTGTACCAAGCGGCGGATAGGGGTGGCGCATGTTTTGCAGGGCAATCCCTCGCGATCGTACACCCGGGTCTGCAGCTGGAAATAGCCCAGTTCGCCACTGCTGTGGACGTAATCGCGCAACGAACTGCCGCCCGCAGCGATGGCCGCTGTCAACACCTGCCTGATCGCCGCAACCAGTCTCCCGCAGGCCGGACGGCTCAGCCGCCGGGCAGCGGTGGCGGGGCGGATGCCCGCATGAAACAGGGATTCGGACGCGTAAATATTGCCCACGCCCACCACCACGTGCGCATCCATGATGACCTGCTTGATGGCCACGCTACGGCGCTGACATTGGGCGTGCAGATAGGCGGCATCGAAGGTGGGTGTGAGCGGCTCCGGCCCCAACCTGGCCAGCAGCGGATGGTTCGCCACATCGGTGGTCCACAACACGGCGCCAAAGCGCCGGGGGTCACGCAGCCGCAGCGTGGTGCCGTCATCGAACAGCCAGTCCACATGGTCGTGCAGGGCGGCAGGTTCGCTGGGGCCGGCAAAGCGCAGGCTGCCCGACATGCCGAGATGGACAAGCTGTGTGGCCACGCCAAAATCAAACAGCAAATATTTCCCACGTCGCGTCAGGGTGGCGAGTGCCCACCCGGCCAGGCGCGCCTCCAGGTCATCCGGAATCGGCCAGCGTAAGCTCGGATTGCGTACCATAATGCGCTTGAGGGTGCGTCCTTGCAGTCTGGGCAGCAGCCCCAGGCGGGTGGTTTCGACTTCAGGTAATTCGGGCATGGCTGGATGAAGGTTGGTGTTTAAAAAGTGGGTGCAACCAGTTGGTGTAACGTGTCGGATCACCGTGATGTGCGCATCTGCTCATCGCAGTAAAGTCCATTTATACGACAGGCATTGCAGCAATTGTGGCGGGTCGTTTGGCGTTTGAATACGATATTCTCCGTGAATCACAGTGAACCTTGCGCGCGGGCTGGCCTCGAAGGCTTAGAATCGTGACAAGCAACCCCATCAAGGCAAAAACCATGGCAGATTTCAAGCTTCTCCCCCTCTATGCAGCGCTGGCACTTGCGAGTGCGTGCAGCCAGCCTGGTGTCAGGGCGGCGCAGCCCGAGGCCACACAAACAGCCGTGCAGCAAGCAGACGCCACGGCGAGTG
>CAYGMS010000004.1:19954-26482 GCA_964350905.1 uncultured Thiobacillus sp.
ACCCGCCTGTGGGCGGCAGCCGACCAGGACTCGGAACGCGCACAGCAAACCTTGGCTGCGTTGTTGCTGAATGAGGGCAAGATCAGCGAGGCCGAGCCTATTTTGCGCGCCTGGTTGAAAAAAGATGCTGACAGAGGGTTTATGCAACTGTCGGGATTGATGGGGAAAATACGCGATACCCAGGCGGCACTGGAACTGGTTGAGCGTCTGGCCGCTGATTACCCCAAGTTGCCGGAGGCACGTTTTGCAGTGGCGCAGGCTGCCGCCAGTGCCGGTCGGAATGAAGCTGCGATTCTGGCTTTGCAGCAGGCTGATCGCCTGCGCCCGGGCTGGGAGGTTGCCGCCCTGATGTACGCCCATGTCCTGGCCAAAACGTCTCGCGCCGAGGCATTGAGCTTCATGCGTAATTTTTTGGCGGTCCATGCCAATGCACGTGAGGTCCGTCTGGCCTATGCGCGCACCCTGGTCAACGCCAACCAGTTCACCGAGGCGCGTACTGAATTTACCCGACTCACCCGTGACTTTCCACGCAATGCCGAAGTCGGTTTTGCGGCGGGCTTGTTGTCGCTGCAAATGGGCGATGTGAATGCTGCGCGCGATTTGCTGACGCAAACCCTGGACTACAATCCGCGTGATCCGGACACGGTGTATTACTACCTGGGGCAAGTGGCCGAGCAGATGAAGCAGCCCGACGTGGCAGCGGATCATTACGCCAAGATCAAGACGGGCAACTACCTGGTACCGGCGCGCGCGCGCCAGGCGGGACTGCTGGCCGGAGCTGGAAAGCTGGATGAGGCGCGTGCGCTGTTGTCCAATACGCGGGGCGAAAATGATGCGCAAAACATCCGCTTGATCCAGGCCCAGGCCGAACTGCTGCGGGACAATGTGTCGCCCCCCGAGCCTGCCGCCGTGTTTGAGTGGTTGTCGGAAGGTCTCAAGCGCTATCCCGACTCGGCCAATCTGCTCTATGACCGCGCAATGGCTGCCGAGAAGGTCAACAAGCTGGATGTGCTGGAAGCGGATTTGCGTCGCGTGATCGTGCTGCGGCCCGAGGATGCCCAGGCCTATAACGCGCTGGGCTACACCCTGGCCGACCGGACCGACCGACTGGCCGAAGCGATCGTTCTGCTCGACAAGGCCTTGTCGCTGGCGCCAGACGATCCTTACATCCTGGATAGCGTGGGCTGGGCGCAGTACCGCTCGGGCAATCTGTCGCGTGCACAGGAATATCTGGAGCGTGCCTACAAGGTGCGCCCCGACCCCGAAATCGCAGCCCATCTGGGTGAAGTGCTGTGGGCGCGCGGTCAACGCATTGAAGCGGGGCAGTTATGGCAGACCAGTCTGCAAACGCACCCCCACAATGAGGTGCTGCTGGAAACGCTGCGCCGCCTGAAGCCTTGAAGGCTCATCTGATTGCGGTGCTGTGGCTGGCGCTGCTGGGCGGATGCGCGTCTCCGCCCCTCGCGCCGACGACGGGCGAGCGCGTGGGGCCAGCATCGGTCAACTGGAGTTTTCAGGGGCGAGTGGGGATCAAGACCGCTGACCAGAGCATGTCCGGGAACATCCGCTGGCGTCATCGCGCGGATATGGATGAGCTCTTGATGACCTCTCCGCTGGGGCAAGGGGTTGCCCGCGTCGAGCGCAACGCGAGTGGCGTCACCCTCGATGTGCCGAACCAGCCTTCACGGCATTCGTACGATGCCGAGTCGCTGACGCATGAAGTATTGGGGTATGGCTTGCCGGTTTCCGGGCTGGCATGGTGGGTGCAGGCGCAGCCCGCGCCTGGCAGTGTTTTTGAAATCGTGGCGCACGATGAAGCCGGACGCATCGCGCAGCTCAGACAGGATGGCTGGGTGATCGATTACCTTCAGTATTCAGCCGAGATGCCCGTGCGGCCGCGCAAGCTGGTGGTGGCGCGTGAAGGTCTGGAAATCCGTCTGGTGGCGGACGATTGGAAAAGTGAATGAGCTACGCCTATCCCGCCCCCGCCAAACTCAACCTGTTTCTGCATGTCGTCGGCCGTCGCGCCGATGGCTATCATCTGTTGCAAAGTGTGTTTCGCCTGATTGATCGCGCGGACACCGTTCACCTGGAATTGCGGGACGACGGGCAGGTGGAACGCACAGGCGATTTGCCGGGTGTGGCAGAAGACGATGATCTGACCGTACGGGCGGCACGATTGCTGCAGGCGCATGCGCCTGCAGGCTCAGGCGTGAGCATACGCCTCGATAAAGTGTTGCCCATGGGAGGCGGGCTGGGTGGCGGCAGCTCGGATGCTGCAACCGTGCTGCTGGCATTGAACCGTCTGTGGAAAATCAATCTGCCACGCGACATCATGCAAAATCTGGCGTTGCAGCTGGGAGCCGATGTACCCGTGTTTGTGTTTGGGCAGACCGCTTTTGCCGAAGGGGTGGGCGAGATTCTGCGCCCGGTAAACGTACCGCAGGCTTGGTATGTGGTGTTGATGCCACCCATCCAGGTACCCACGGCAGCAATTTTTGCAGCGCCGGAATTGACACGCAACACGCCACCCCTCAAAATAGCGCCCTTTTCCGCAGGCGTGGGTCATTGGAGTCCCCTTGAGGGGCATAACGATCTGCAGCCGGTCGTGGTCAAACGTTACCCCGAAGTCGCCCGTCATCTTGAATGGCTGGCTCAATTTGGTGAGGCGCGAATGACCGGATCGGGTGCCTGTGTGTTTGCATCGTTCGGAACAGAAGACGCGGCGCGCGAAGTGTTGCGCCAGCTGCCCGATTCGATGCAGGGTTTTGTGGCGCAGGGTCTCGACAAGCATCCGCTTTACGACTGCTGCGCCTAAGCAGTACCTATTGGGGAGTCGCCAAGTGGTAAGGCATCGGATTTTGATTCCGACATTCGCAGGTTCGATCCCTGCCTCCCCAGCCAGTTAAGCGAGCAGCCGCCGGTGGCGGCTGTTTTTGTTGTGATGTTCTGATCCAAACCGCCGGAGACGCGCGTGTCCATAGACAACTTGATGGTGTTTACCGGAAATGCGAACCCGCGTCTCGCCAACGACGTGGTGCGCCATCTCAATATCCATCTCGGCCGTGCCACGGTGTCACGTTTTTCCGACGGTGAGGTGATGGTTGAAATTCTCGAAAACGTGCGTGGCAAGGACGTGTTCGTGTTGCAGTCAACCTGTCAGCCGACCAACGATACCCTGATGGAAGTCATGGTGATGGTCGATGCACTGAAGCGTGCCTCGGCAGGTCGAATCACCGCTGCGATCCCGTATTACGGCTATGCCCGCCAGGATCGCCGCACCCGTTCGGCGCGGGTGGCGATCACCGCCAAGGTGGTGGCCAACATGCTGCAGGCCGCGGGAATCGACCGCC
The DNA here is from genome assembly GCA_964350905.1 of uncultured Thiobacillus sp. Taxonomy (GTDB): domain Bacteria; phylum Pseudomonadota; class Gammaproteobacteria; order Burkholderiales; family Thiobacillaceae; genus Thiobacillus. The sequence goes on from CAYGMS010000004.1 coordinate 23,308, forward strand.
TGCTGACAATGGATCTGCACTCGGACCAGATCCAGGGCTTCTTCGATACCCCGGTCGACAACATTTATTCCAGTCCGATCCTGCTGGGTGATATCTGGAAGCGCAACCATCCCGATATGGTGGTGGTGTCGCCGGATGTGGGCGGGGTGGTGCGGGCACGGGCAATTGCCAAGCGCCTTGAATGCGATCTGGCGATCATCGACAAGCGTCGTCCCAAGCCCAACGTGGCCAAGGTGATGCACATCATCGGCGACGTCAAGGACCGTACCTGCATCATCATGGATGACCTGGTCGACACCGCCAACACGCTGTGTGAAGCGGCCAATGCGCTGAAAGAGCACGGTGCCAGGAAGGTGATGGCCTATTGCACGCACGCTGTATTGTCCGGCAGCGCCGCCGAGCGCGTGACGAACTCCGCGCTCGATGAACTGGTGGTGACCGACACCATCCCGTTGCGCGACGATGCGCGCGCGTGCGCAAAAATCCGGCAATTGTCGGTGGCTGAACTGCTGGCGGAAACCATCCGCCGCATCAGCAACGAAGATTCCGTCAGTTCGCTCTTCATGGAGTAGAGCTGGTCGAATGCCCCTGGTCGCGGGGGCTTTAACCATGCATCGCCCCCTTTTGGCGGTGCATCATCAAGCAGGTTTTTTAGGAGAAGTAACATGGAAATCGAAGTCATTGCTGCCAAGCGTGAATTGCAAGGTACGGGTGCGAGCCGCCGTCTGCGTCACGCGGGTAAAGTTCCCGGTATCGTCTATGGTGGTGAAGCGGCCCCTGTACAAATCGAACTGGACCACAACACGCTGTACCACGCGTTGCGTAAAGAAGCCTTTCATGCTTCCGTGCTGACGCTGAATGTCGATGGTGCAAAAGAGTCCGTGCTGCTGCGCGATTCCCAGTGGCACCCTTTCAAGCAGCAGGTGCTGCACGTCGATTTCCAGCGCATCGTCAAAGGCCAGACGATTCACGTTAAAGTGCCGCTGCACTTCGTGAACGCTGAAACCTGCCCAGGCGTGAAAACCGGTGGCGGCAAGCCGCACCACCTGATGGCCGAATTGGATATTGAGTGCTTGCCGCGTGATCTGCCCGCGTTTATTGAGGTGGATATGGGTAAGCTGGAGCTTGGCACGGCCATTCACGCCAATGAACTGAAGCTTCCGAAGGGCGTAACGATGGTTGCCCATCTTCAGCAGGAGAATCCCGCTGTGGCTTCGGTGAATGCGCCGAAGGTTGCGGTGGTGGAAGAGCCTGCAGAAACGCAAGCCCCTGCAGCACCGGCTGAGCCCAAGGAGTAATCCGGATGCGCAATCCAGTCAGGGTTGCGCACCGGGTGCGGCATGACAGCGCCAGGCCTAATCGCTCCCCGCCTGATTGTCGGCCTCGGTAACCCGGGGCGCGACTACGAAGAAACCCGGCACAATGCCGGGTTTTGGTTTTGCGTACGTCTTGCGCAACAGTGGGGCGCGTCACTTGCAATGGAATCACGCTTTCACGGCATCGTCGGACGTAGTGCGCAAAGCGTCTGGATGGTGTTGCCGCAAACCTTCATGAATCGTTCTGGTCAGGCCGTTGGTGCGCTCGCGCGGTTTCATCGCATCGCCCCAGCTGAAATCCTGGTGGTTCACGATGAGCTTGATATTCCTCCCGGCCAATTGCGCCTGAAGTTTGGCGGTGGCATGGGCGGGCATAATGGCTTGAAAGACATCACGTCGCATCTGGGCACACAGGATTATTGGCGACTGCGCATCGGCATTGGCCATCCGGGCGACCGTCATGAGGTGGTGAATTATGTCTTGAGGCCCCCGCGCCGTGAGGAGCAGGTTGAAATCGATCACGCAATTGAGCGCGCGATTGATTTGTGGCCCCTGATTGAAAAAGGTGACTGGAATGCAGCCATCCAGCGCGCCAACACCAAACCCCAGCCTAGTAGCCCTTAGTTTCAGGAAAATCCATGAGTCTTAAATGTGGCATCGTCGGCCTGCCTAACGTCGGCAAATCTACCCTTTTCAATGCGCTGACCCAGGCGGGCATCGCAGCGGAGAATTATCCTTTTTGCACCATTGAGCCGAACACCGGTGTGGTCGAGGTTCCGGATGCACGCTTGGCGCAACTATCAGAAATCGTCAAGCCGCAGAAAGTGGTCCCGGCGATCGTGGAGTTCGTTGATATTGCGGGGTTGGTGGCAGGCGCATCAAAAGGCGAAGGCCTGGGCAACCAGTTTCTGGCCAATATTCGCGAGACTGACGCAATCTGCCATGTAGTGCGTTGTTTCCATGATGAAAATGTGATCCACGTTGCCGGCAAGGTCGACCCCTTGTCGGATGTGGAAACCATTGCGACCGAGTTGGCGCTGGCTGACCTGGCCAGCGCCGAAAAAGCCTTGACGCGGGCCGAAAAGACCGCGCGTGCGGGCGACAAGGAAGCACAGAAGCTGGTCGCCGCCCTCAAGCCGGTGGTGGCCACGCTCAACGAAGGTCGCCCCGCACGGTCTGCCGGACTGGATGCCGAAGGCCTGGATGCCATCAAGCCCTTGTGCCTGATGACGGTGAAGCCCGCGCTGTATGTGGCCAATGTCAGTGAAGACGGGTTTCACGACAATCCCATGCTCGACGCACTGGTGGCCTTTGCCGCAAAGGAAGGCGCACCGGTGGTGCCGGTATGCGCAGCGATGGAGGCTGAGTTACAGGAGTTGTCGCCGCAAGATCGTATGGAATATCTGGCGGAACTGGGTTGGGACGAGCCGGGGCTGAATCGCCTGATTCGTGCGGCCTACGATTTGCTTGGCCTGCAAACCTATTTCACGGCTGGCGTGAAAGAAGTGCGCGCCTGGACGATCCACAAGGGCGACACCGCGCCGCAGGCGGCTGGCGCCATTCATACCGATTTCGAGCGTGGCTTCATTCGGGCGCAAACCATTGCTTTTGAGGATTTCGTTGCCTGCAAGGGCGAGCAGGGCGCCAAGGAGGCGGGCAAGATGCGCGCCGAAGGCAAGGAATACGTCGTCAAGGACGGTGATGTGATGAACTTCCTGTTTAACGTGTGAGGCGGCTAAATATCGCGCAATTAGGTTTGACAGGGATTCCGGAAAGCCACTATAATTCCGCGCTTCGTTTGGGTGGGGTTCCCGAGCGGTCAAAGGGATCAGACTGTAAATCTGACGGCTCTGCCTTCG
>CAYGMS010000005.1:0-1090 GCA_964350905.1 uncultured Thiobacillus sp.
GGGAACGGGGCGCTCGCGTTGAGTACCGCTGACAAGGCGACGTATCTTGGCCGGGTGGACATCGCTGCTGCGGATTACTTCACGGTTGGTGGTGATGCCGTCGCGTCTATCCGCAACATCGCCCTTCCGGTGCAGGCAGTCGGCACCGAAGCCAAACAGATGCTGGGGCGCACGCCGGGCAACCTGCAGGCGATCCGGCCGATGAAGGATGGCGTGATTGCCGATTTCACCGTCACCGAGCAGATGCTCAAGTATTTCATCAAGAAAGTGCACGATACGCAGATGTTTCGCCCCAGCCCGCGCATCATTATCTGCGTGCCGTGCGGTTCGACCCAGGTGGAGCGCCGCGCGATTCGCGAGTCGGCCATTGGGGCCGGTGCGCGCCAGGTGTATCTGATCGAGGAACCCATGGCGGCAGCGATCGGTGCCGGTTTGCCGGTGGCCGAGGCTTCCGGTTCGATGGTGGTCGATATTGGCGGCGGCACCACCGAAGTGGGCGTGATCTCGCTCGGCGGCGTGGTGTATGCCAACTCGGTCAGGGTCGGTGGCGACCGCATGGACGAAGCCATCATCAATTACATCCGTCGCAACTACGGCATGCTGATTGGCGAGGCGACCGCAGAACGTATCAAGAAACACATGGGCTCGGCTTTCCCCGGTGCGGAAGTGCTGGAAATGGAAGTGAAGGGCCGCAGTCTTGCCGAAGGCGTGCCGCGTAGCTTCAATGTGTCCAGCAACGAGATTCTGGAAGCGCTGACCGAGCCCCTGAACGCGATCGTGAGCGCGGTGAAGCAGGCGCTGGAACAGACTCCGCCCGAGTTGGGGGCGGACATCGCCGAAAAGGGCATGGTGCTGACTGGCGGCGGCGCGTTGCTGCGCGACCTCGACCGTCTGCTGATGGAAGAAACCGGTTTGCCGGTGATTGTTGCCGATGATCCGCTGACCTGTGTGGTGCGCGGTTCCGGCATGGCGCTGGAGAACATGGACAAGCTGGCAACGGTGTTCACCAACGAGTGAGCGTAGTCGTTCGCCGTTCCCGGGAGTAAGCGATGGCGACACCCGGTCAACTCATGTTCGCCCGTCGGCTGGG
>CAYGMS010000005.1:1190-7899 GCA_964350905.1 uncultured Thiobacillus sp.
CCCGGGAGTAAGCGATGGCGACACCCGGTCAACTCATGTTCGCCCGTCGGCTGGGGCCGACAGCTCGCCTGCTGATCTGGCTGCTGATCGGTGTGTCCTGCGTGGTGATCGACGTACGTTTTCATGCCCTCGAAGGATTGCGCAGCGGTTTTTCGCTGCTGCTACAACCGGTGCGTCAGGTTTTACGTGCACCAGGTGATGTGGCTACCGAGCTGAGTGGTTTCTTTATTCGTCACCGCCAATTGCAAAAAGAGCGCGATGTGCTTCTGGCCGAGCGTGCCCGTCTGGCAGTCGGCGTCAATAACGCAAAAGAACTGACCCGTGAAAATGCCGAATTGCGCGCCTTGTTGCAACTGCAATCTCGGCCCGGGCAGCGGACCGTACGTGCCGCCCTTTTGTATCGCGGGCATGACTGGTTCGCGCAGCGCATTACCCTGGACCAAGGTGCGACAGCAGGTTTGCGTAGCGGCTTGCCAGTGGTGGATGCCAGCGGGCTGGTGGGGCAGATTCAGCGGGTTTATCCAGGTTCAAGCGAGGTGACGCTGGTGAGCAGCCCTGAGCAGTTGACGCCGGTATTCGTCGAGCGCACAGGTCAGCGTGGGCTGGCAGCCGGGAGTGGGCAGGGCCGGCTGGTCCTGCGCTACATGCCGGCGCAGACGGACATTCGGCCGGGTGACCGTTTGCTGACTTCAGGTATCGATCGGCTGTATCCAGCCGGTATCCCGGTGGCGCGCGTAAGCCGGGTCTCACGCTCCCAGGCCAATCCCTATCTCCGTGTGGAGTGTCTGCCGATGGCGGGCCTTGATCGTTCCCGCGCGGTGCTGGTGGTGGTGGCCGAGCCGCAGGTGATCCGACCATGAACCAAACTGTGCATGCTGGCGGAAGCTGGCACCGAATTCTGGGGACTCTGATCCTGGCCGCGCTGCTGGAACAGATGCCCTGGTCGGGCTGGATGCTGGCTATCCGGCCCGATTTTGTTCTGGTAGGGCTTTTGTTCTGGACTTTGCATCAGCCCGCGCGCATTGGTTTCGGCAGCGCATTTTTTCTGGGTCTGCTGGCTGATTTTCAGGATGGTGCGGTGTTCGGGCAGCATGCCATCGCCTATGTGGTGGGCGGATATCTGGTGCTGTACCTGCGCTTGCGCCTGTTGCAATTCGATCCGTTACGCCAGGCTGCGCAACTCTTTCCTGTTCTGTTGTCGGTGCAGTTGATTGCACTGCTGATTGGCTGGCTGGCGGTGAACCCCCCCGGGGGGCTGGCCATGCTGCTGCCGGTATTGAGCAGCACGGTGCTGTGGTACGTCATCGCTGGATTCCTGCGCCTGTTGCATGGCAAGGGTATGCAGGACCGGGCATGAGGCTATCGACCCCGCTCAAGAACCTGGATCGTGAACTGGCGCGTTTTCATGGACGCTTGAAAATTGGCGCGGTCATGGTCGGGTTGCTGGCAACGGCCCTGCTGGCACGCACTTTCTATCTGCAAGTCATGCAGCATGAGCAATACATTCAGCGTGCCGAGAGCAATCGAACTTCGCTGGTCCCCACAGCGCCCAACCGCGGCCTGATTCTCGACCGCAAGGGCCAGATTCTGGCCGAAAACTACTCGGCGTATACGCTGGAAATCACCCGCGCCGAGATGGCGAGCCTGGAAAAAACGCTGCTTGAACTGGGCAAGTTGATTGAAATCACGCCAGGGCAGTTGCGGCGTTTTCGCCGCTTGTTGGGCGAGTCACACGAATTCGAAACGGTGCCGCTGAAAAGCAAACTGACAGATGATGAGGTCGCAGTGCTGGCGGTCAACCGCTATCGTTTGCCGGGCGTGGAGGTCAAGGCACGCTTGTTTCGTAATTATCAGGCCGGGCCGGGCATGGCGCATGTGGTCGGGTTTATTGGGCGCATCAATGACCGTGACTTGAAGCGACTGCGCGAGGATGGGCGCGAGCAGAACTACAAGGGCAGCGCCCATATTGGCAAGACCGGGCTGGAACAAAGCTACGAAGCACTATTGCATGGCCGCACCGGTTTCGATCAGATGGAGACGGATGCCAGCGGTCGCGCGGTGCGCATGCTGTCGCGTATCCCGCCGGTGCCGGGCAAGGACCTGCGCCTGTTCCTCGATCTGGAACTGCAGGCTGTGGCCGAACATGCGTTTGGCGATTATCTGGGCGGGCTGGTAGCACTGGATCCGAATACCGGCGGCGTGCTGGCGCTGGTGAGCAAGCCGGGCTTCGACCCCAACCTGTTTGTTGACGGCATCGATCCGGAAACCTGGAAGGAACTGAATGAGTCGCCAGACCGTCCGATGGTGAACCGCGTATTGCGCGGCATCTATCCACCCGGATCAACGCTCAAACCATTTTTGGCGCTGGCCGGGCTGGAACTGGGGCTGCGCAAACCTTCGGACAGTATTAATGACCCTGGATATTACAGCTTGCCGAATAGCCGCCATCAGTTCCGCGATTGGAAGCGTGGTGGTCATGGCATCGTTGACTTGCGGCGGTCGATTTCGCAATCGTGCGATGTCTACTATTATCGGTTGGCGGTGGACATGGGGATTGACCGGATGCACGATTATCTGGCCAAGTTTGGTTTTGGCAATAAAACCGGCATCGACCTGGATGGGGAATCCTCCGGGTTGCTGCCATCGCGTGAATGGAAACAGCGCCGCTGGAACAAGGCCTGGTATCCGGGCGAGACGGTCATTGCAGGAATCGGCCAAGGCTATCATTTGACTACACCATTGCAGTTGGCAGCCACAACGGCCATCTTGGCCAACGGCGGCAAGCGGGTTCAGCCGCGTCTGGTCGAGGCCGTGCGTGACCCGCATACCCATGTCTGGCAACAGCAATCCGTTGTTGCACTGGAGCAGGTGGCGATCAATCCGGCGAATCTTGAAGCGGTGCGGCAGGGCATGATGGACGTGATGCGGCCGGGGGGAACCGCTGCCGGTTCGGCTGCCGGCGCGGCCTTTACCATTGCCGGCAAGACAGGTACCGCGCAGGTGGTGGGGATCAAACAGGGGGCGAAATATGACGCCAAGCGACTGGCCCGCAAACATCAGGACCACGCATTGTTCATTGCGTATGCGCCGGTTGAAAACCCCACGATTGTGTTGGCGGTGATGGTTGAAAACGGCGGGTCTGGCAGCGGAACAGCGGCGCCGATCGCGCGTGCGGTTTTCGATTATTACCTGACTGGAAAGCGGCCTGGCAGCATGAACCTGGAGGCAAACGATGCCGCGGACTAGTCACTGGATCGTGCGCCGCCTGAGCCATCTTGATGGCCTGTTGCTGGTGCTGGTGCTGGCGGTGCTGGGCATCAGTCTGGCGGTGGTGGCGAGCGCGTCAGGGCAAAGTCCGGCGCGCATCACCGGCCACTTGATCAATATCGGGCTTGCGCTGTCGGTCATGGTGGTGATGGCCAATGTGCCGCCGCATATCTTGTCCAAGGTCGGTCCGCCGCTGTATGTGGCCGGGGTGGTGTTGCTGATTGGCGTGGCCCTGTTTGGTGAAATTCGTAATGGTTCACGGCGCTGGCTGAATCTGGGCTTCATGGCGTTTCAGCCATCGGAACTGCTGAAACTGGCGTTGCCGCTGATGCTGGCCTGGTATTTTCAGCGCAACGAAGCGATTCTGCGTGCCAAGCATTACGCAATCGGCGGCGTGTTGCTGCTGGTCCCTTTTCTGTTGACGCTGCGCCAGCCCGATTTGGGCACGGCATTGATGCTGGGTGCCTCGGGCTTTTACCTGCTGTTTTTTGCCGGTTTGCCATGGAAGGTGATTTTTGGCGGTGCCACTTTGGGCGCGGCAAGCCTGCCGGTGGTGTGGGGGCTGATGCACGACTATCAGCATCGTCGGGTGCTGACGCTGCTCGACCCTACGGCCGATCCGCTGGGAGATGGCTATCACATCATTCAGTCGACCATCGCGATCGGATCGGGCGGGTTGTTTGGCAAGGGCTGGATGCAGGGCACGCAAAACCAGCTCGATTTTATTCCCGAACGCACCACCGACTTTATTTACGCGGTATTCGGCGAGGAGTTCGGCTATGTCGGTGCCATTTTCCTGGTCGGGCTGTATCTGGCCATAGTCGCGCGCGGACTCGTTATTGCCGCGCGCGCGCCAACCCTGTTTGGGCGGTTGATGGCGGCCACACTGAGCCTGAACCTGTTTACCTATGTATTTGTCAACATGGGGATGGTGTCGGGCATTCTGCCGGTGGTGGGCGTGCCGCTGCCGCTGATGAGCTACGGAGGAACCGCGCTCATCACCCTGCTGCTGGGTGTGGGTATCCTGATGAGCGTGGCGTCACATCGCCAGCTCAATAAAACCTGAGGCGTAAAATGTGATGATGAAAACGATTTCAGTTCTGGTCATGGCCGCGGCGCTGGTTCTGGGTGGGTGTAGCAGCGCCCCTTCCAAGAAGTTGCCACCGGTTGCGCAAACCAAGGGCGGCGGTTATTACCTCGATGATGGTCCCGAGGCCAACCCACCGACCAATCTGGATTCGATTCCAGATGCAGTGCCGCGCAACGAACCGCTACACCGCTTCGCCAATCGCAGTTACGTTGCGCTGGGCAAATCCTATACCCCCCAGACCGAGCGCCGCGCGACGAGTGAAGAGGGGCTGGCTTCCTGGTATGGCCGCCGCTTTCACGGCAAGAAAACCTCTTCGGGCGAGCTATATGACATGTATGCCATGACTGCAGCCCATCCGACCCTGCCGATTCCCAGTTATGCGCGGGTCACGTCGCTCGCCAATGGCAAGAGCGTGGTGGTGCGCATCAATGATCGCGGGCCGTTTCACAGCAGCCGCATCATTGATTTATCGTATACCGCTGCGCACAAGTTGGGTTATCTAAAAATGGGGAGTGCGCGGGTGCGGGTGGAAGCGATTGATCCGGATACCTACGACACGCAGGGTGAGGCGCTGCAAGGCGGGATTTATCTGCAGGTGGGCGCATTTTCGCAGCAGGACAACGCCCAGCTGCTGCTGGGCCGTCTGGCCCGTGAGCTCGAGGTGGATGCCGGCCGCACCCGGATCGTGCTCAGCGGCATGCTGCACCGGGTGCAACTCGGGCCGTATTTCAATGATGACGAGGCCAGGGCCGACCGTGTGCGGTTGCGGGAACGCCTCGACCTGAATGCGGTCCTGGTCAAGCGCGATTAATGAAGAGATTGAAGATGAAGGTATGGTGGGTTGCATTACTGTGTTTGCTGTCGGCCTCGGCGTGGGCCGAGCCCGGCGGAATCGCATCGCGTGCATGGGTATTGATCGACCAGGCCAGTGGCCGTGAACTGGCTGCGCATCAAGCGGACCTGCCGCTGGCACCGGCTTCCTTGACCCAGTTGATGACAGCATATGTGCTGCTCGGTGATGTCAAAAAAAACAAGCTGAGCCTGGGTGAAACGGTCACCGTGCCGGAAGCCGCGACGCAAGCCGATGGCGCGCGCATCTTTCTCAAGGCTGGCGATAAAGTAAGCATCGATTCCCTGTTGCAGGGCATGCTGGTGCAGTCGGCCAGCGATGCCACGCTTACCCTGGTGATGACGGCCAGTGGCAGTGAAGCCGCTTTTGTCGAACGCATGAACCGTGAAGCCAAGCGGCTTGGCATGCATAAAACCCATTTCATGAATGCAACCGGACTGACAGAGCCCGGTCACGCGTCGAGCGCGCGCGATCTCGCCACGCTCGGGCGTGCGCTGGTGCACGACTTTCCGGATCGCCTGGGCTATTTCAGCCAGAAAGAGCTCGCCATCAAGGGATTGACGCACTACAACGACAATCGGCTGCTGTGGCGTGACAGTACGGTGACCGGACTGAAAGTCGGACGGACCGTCCAGGCCGGATATTGCATGGCGGCGTCGGCAAAGCGCGGCGGGCAACGCCGGATTGCCGTGGTGCTGGGCGCGCGATCGGATGCGCAGCGCACCCAGGAAGGCCTGAAATTACTCAACTACGGCTTCGAGAATTTCGACAGCGTCAAGCTCTACCGCGCGCAGCAACCGGTCAAGACCGTGGATCTGTATCGGGGTGCGCGTTCTACAGTCAGCATGGGATTCATGCAGGATTTTTACCTGCTGATACCACGCGGTGCCGCCAGTCGTGTCAAGGCAGAAGTGATCACCCGGCGCCCTGTCGTCGCACCGGTCAACCGAGGCAGCCGCATGGGCACCCTGCGGTTGACACTCGATGGCAGGGCGCTGGGCGACTATCCGCTGGTTGCGTTGCACGATGTCCGTGTCGCAGGCATTTTCGGACGCGGATGGGATTCGATCCGTCTCTTCTTCGCGCGATGAGCGCTTACCTGAACGGCGAGTTCATGCCGCTGGCCGAGGCGAAAGTACCGGTGCTCGACCGGGGTTTTGTGTTTGGCGATGGCGTCTATGAACTGGTGCCGGTGTATTCGGGACAGCCGTTTCGCCTCGACCATCACCTGAGCCGCTTGCAAGCCAGTCTGGATGGTGTCCGCCTGACCAGTCCTCACGATGTGCAAACGTGGTGCGACCTGATCATGCAACTGATCACCTTGCAGGACGCACCTGACCTATCGATTTACATTCAGGTCACCCGAGGGGTGGCACCGCGCGACCATCCTTTTCCCCAAGGGGCATCGCCCACTGTTTTCATGTTTGCGCAGCCACTGGTCACCGCCCCGGCTGAATTGAAGGCAAGCGGAGTGTGTGCCGTGACGGCAGTCGATAACCGCT
>CAYGMS010000005.1:7999-23887 GCA_964350905.1 uncultured Thiobacillus sp.
CCGGCTGAATTGAAGGCAAGCGGAGTGTGTGCCGTGACGGCAGTCGATAACCGCTGGCTGCGCTGCAATATCAAATCAATAGCGTCGCTGCCGAATATTCTGCTGCGCCAGCAGGCGGTGGATGCCGAATGTGCCGAGACCATCTTGCTGCGCGACGGCTGGCTGACCGAAGGCACGGCGAGCAATATTTTCGTGGTGAAGGACGGCGTGTTGCTGGCGCCGCCGCCGTCCAACCTGATGTTGACCGGGGTGACCTACGATGTGATTCTGGAACTGGCCGCCGCCCACGCTATTCCATATCAGCTGCGGGCGATCAGCGAGGCCGAGGTGCGTAGCGCCGACGAATTGTGGATGACTTCGTCCACCAAGGAAATCATGGCCATCGTCAAACTGGATGGCGCCGCAGTGGGTGCGGGCGTGCCGGGTCCGCTGGCGCTACAGATGGATGCACTGTATCAAGTATTCAAAAAACAGGTTATGCGGGCATGAGTGAAGAAGACACCCTACTGAAATTCCCCACTGACTTTCCTATCAAGATCATGGGCGAGCACCGTGATGACTTCACGCAAACCATGGTGGAGCTGGTGTTGCGTCACGCGCCTGATTTCAAGGCCGAAACCGTGGAAATGCGTGCATCCAGCAGTGGTAATTACCTTTCTGTTACGTGCACTATTCGCGCTACCTCAAAAGCCCAGCTGGACGCGCTGTATCGCGAAATCACCGCCCACCCCTGGGTGAAAATGGCGCTGTGAGCGGGAAGGGAGAAGGGGGAAGGGGGAAAGGTGCAGAGGCGATCATTCGCCGTCTGGGGCAGGTCGAATACGAACCGACCTGGCGTGCGATGCAGGTATTCACCGCCGCACGCCAGGCCGATACGCCCGATGAACTCTGGGTGCTGGAACATCCCCCGGTATTCACCCAGGGCCAGGCTGGCAAGCCCGAACATCTGATCGCAGCCACCGATATTCCGGTTGTCCCAATCGACCGCGGCGGGCAAATCACCTATCACGGGCCCGGGCAGGTGGTGGTCTATGTGCTGGTTGATTTGCGGCGGCGCGGCTACGGCATCCGCGAACTGGTGACGCGCATGGAGCAGGCGGTGATCGAGCTGTTGGCAGCGCATGGCGTCAATGCCGCAAGACAGCCTGGCGCGCCCGGCGTGTATGTCGAGGGCGCGAAAATCGCCGCGCTGGGTTTGCGTGTCAAGCATGGCTGCACCTATCACGGGCTGGCCTTGAACGTGGACATGGACCTCAGCCCGTTTGCCGCCATCAACCCGTGTGGCTACGCCGGGATGGCGGTGACGCAGTGCCGTGAGCGTGGCGTGTACGAATCATTGCCTGTGTTAGGACAGGCGCTGGTGAAGATGCTGAAGGATACGATTTACGGCTGATTGAAATGCTGGTTATTCGTAAATATAAACATCGGTCAGCCCGCCTGCGACTCGGCCGACGAGCCGATCAAGACCTGTCCGGTGACTGTCGAGGCTGGACAGAGGTGGGTGCAGATCTGATTATTTCCTGAGCAGTTCACGGATCGCCTGGATGATTTCCGGGTGATCGAACTCACGTCCGCCGATGGCGCTGGCCACGATGCGGCCTTTTGCATCGACCAGATAAGTCGTCGGCAGCCCTGCCACTTTCCAGGCTTGCATGGTCCGGCTGTCCTGGTCCAGCAGAATGGGGAAGGTCAGCGTGGTGTCGAGCTGGCTGGTGAAGCTTTCAATGACGTCCGGGCTTTCACCGACATCCACTGCCAGTACGCTGAAAGCTTCGCCCTTGAGCGTCTGCGACAGGCGTTCCATCGACGGCATCTCGCGCCGGCACGGCGGGCACCAGGTTGCCCAGAAATTGATCAGCACCACGCGGCCCTTGAGCTGAGCGAGGTCGTGGGTTGCGCCATCGAGACCTTTCAGCTTGAGTGCGGGCGCGGGTTTCGGCGTCTGTCTGGTCAGGCTGTGGGACAGGGGCGGGAGATCGGCAGCAAAGCTGCTTGCCGCAGGCAATCCCAGCAGCAACACGGCGAAAGCCAAGCCTACCAGATGGTTACGGGTTTTCATTGGCGCATCTCACTTGCTCGAGTATTCCGGAAAAAGTCTTGCCACCGCTGCGCCAGGTGAAGTGCAGGTCGAACAGGCCGTCGCGCGGTACGCTGTAGCTTGTCATGCCCTGGTTCCAGTCGCCCGGCGCAAAGGTTTGCGTGGAGGGAAACTGCGCCCAGGTGAAGGCGATGCGCGCAGCCTCGTTCACGCCTTGTTGCTTCCAGCGGCGTTCCCATTCGGTCTTGCTGCGGATGGCGCGTGCAGGTTGTCCCGCGGCAATATAGCGCCAGTCGGCCAGACGATGTTGAAGGGGGCTGTCGCCAACATTGCGCACCACGGTCATGAAGACGCATTCGGTGGCGTAGTGTTCAGCAGCCTCGGCAGAAAAACCGCGCGCCTGGTAAAAACCGCGCGCCTGGTCCGGGCTGATCTGGGTCAGGCGGACCTGGATGCCGCGGGTGTCGGTCTGCCAGGTGCGCAAGCCGGTTTCCGTATCCAGGCTGGTCTCAGTGCCGGCGCCGGCTCCCGCACTCCATACTGCCAGCAGGGTCAGGGTGATTAATCGCATAGGCTAAAATCCGGTTTCAATATTGTTACTGAGCAGATTATGGCAGATCCCGTCCAGCACAAGGGTGCAGCAAAGACCTCGCGCATCCCGATCAAGATTGTCCCGCAGGAACGCATGCGGCTGCCGTCGTGGATCCGGGCCAAGTCGCCGAACGTGCCGAACGTGGGCCGACTGAAGGGCATCCTGCGCGAAGCCAAGCTGCATACGGTGTGCGAAGAGGCGTCGTGCCCGAATCTGGGTGAATGCTTTGGCCATGGCACGGCGACCTTCATGATTCTGGGTGACCTGTGCACGCGGCGCTGCCCGTTCTGTGATGTCGGCCATGGCAAGCCCTTGCCACCGGATGTGGATGAGCCGCGTCATCTGGCCGAGACCATTGCGCTGATGGCATTGAAATATGTCGTCATCACCAGCGTGGATCGCGATGATTTACGCGATGGTGGGGCCGACCACTTTGCGCAGTGCATCGCAGCCGTGCGCGAGAAATCACCCGCCACGCGGATCGAGATTCTGACTCCGGATTTTCGCGGCCGGCTCGACAAGGCGCTGGAAAAACTGGGCGTGGCCCCGCCCGATATCATGAACCACAATCTGGAAACCGTGCCGCGCCTGTACAAGGCAGCACGTCCCGGCGCCGACTATGCGCATTCGCTGAAGTTATTGAAGGATTTCAAGGCCAGTCATCCCGACATCCCCACTAAATCCGGCCTGATGGTCGGCCTGGGCGAGGAGGATGACGAGATTCTGCAGGTGATGCGTGATCTGCGCGCGCACGATGTGGACATGTTGACGCTCGGCCAGTATCTGCAGCCCTCGCAACATCACTTGCCGGTGCTGCGCTTCGTGACGCCTGAGCGCTTTGCCCAGTTCGAGCAGGAAGCACTGGCTATGGGTTTCAAGCATGCTGCCTGCGGACCGATGGTGCGATCCAGCTATCACGCCGACCAGCAGGCGGCGGGCGTCGAAGCCTGATTATCTCAACAGCCGTCGCCGCGTGAACGCCAGCGCGATGACATAGCCCAGGCTGCCATAAACCAGCAGCGCCATGACATGCAGCGGAATATTGTCCGGCACGTTGCCCACGACCAGCGGGCGTGCCAGATCGATGGCGTGGGTGAGGGGCAACCACGCAGACACGCCCTGCAGCAGCGCAGGGAGTTGGGTGACGGGGAAAAACACGCCGCATAGCAGCACCATCGGTGTGATCACCAGCGTGAAGTAATAGAGGAAAAAGTCGTAGCTGGGTGACACCGCGTTCATCACCAGCCCCATCCCGCCAAAGCAGAATCCCACCAGGGCGACCACGGGGATGACCCACAGCGTCATCCAGAAGTTGCCGAACAATCCCAGCCCCCAGATCACCGCCAGGATAGCCAGCCCGGAGAGCAGGCTTTTGGTCATCGCCCAGGTCAGTTCGCCCAGCATTACATCGTCGAGCGTGAGCGGGGCATTGAGGATGGCGTCCCAGGTGCGCTGCACATGCATGCGTGAAAAGCTCGAATACAGTACTTCGAAGGTCGCGGCATTCATCGTGCTGTAGGCCACCGTTCCGGCAGCAAGAAAGGTGATGTAGGGCATGCCCCCTATGTCCGGCAGCAGGCTGCCGAGACCGTAGCCGAGACCCAGCATGTACAGCATCGGATCGGCCAGGTTGCCGAGGATGGCGGGGATGGCGAGCTTTTTCCACACCAGATAGTTGCGGTGCCACACCGGGATGAAGCGCCACGACAGCAGGGGGAGACGAAGATGTTTAATCACGGAGGTCGCGCCCGGTAAGCTTGAGGAAAACATCTTCGAGGCTGGAGGGGCGATGCAGGTAGCGCAAGGTCGGGGCGTGCTTCAACGCATCGATCACGGTATCGGCGTTGTCGAGATAACAGAACAGGGTTTCGCCCACCGTTTCAAAGCGCTGGCACAAGTTTGCCGCGTGATGGCGTGTCCAGCCGGCCAGCCCTTCGCCAAACACTTCGACCACGACGGGTTCGATATGGGATTCGATCAATGCACGCGGCGAACCTTCAGCGACGACGCGGCCGTGGTCAAGGATGGCGAGGCGGTCGGTGAGCCGCTCGGCTTCATCCATGAAATGGGTGGTCAGCACGATGGTTTTGCCATCCGCGATCAGGCGACGCAAGCCTTGCCAGATGAGGTGTCGCGCCTGCGGATCGAGTCCGGTGGTGGGTTCGTCGAGGAACAGGATGTCGGGGTCGTGCACCAGCGCGCGGGCCAGGGTGAGTCGGCGTTTCATGCCGCCCGAGAGCTGGGTGATCAGGGCGTCCGCCTTGCCCGCCAGCCCGGCAAACTCCAGCAGTTCCGGGACGCGCGCTGCGATGACGGATTTTTCCATGCCAAAGTAGCGACCATAGGCGAACAGATTCTCGCGCACCGAGAAATCCGGATCGAGGTTGTCCATTTGCGGCACCACACCGACTTTCATCCGCGCCTCGCGTGCATGCTGCGGCACGGCAATGCCGTCAATTTCGATGCTGCCGCTGTCCGGCTCGATCAATCCCAGCAGCAAGCGCAAGGTGGTGGTCTTGCCGGCGCCGTTGGGGCCCAGCAGGCCGAAGCATTCGCCGCGACGAACATCGAGATCGAGGCTGCGCACGACCTCGATGTCACCGTAGCGTTTGCAGAGGCCTTGCACCTTCAGCACGGGCAGGCCTCGATGAATGCCTGTTTCAGTTCTTTGAGCTTGCCATGGAAAAAGTGGCCCGCATCGGGAATGACTTTTTGTGCCAGGTGTTGCTGGTCGGCCCACAATTGAATAGCGGCTGGCGGAATCAATTCGTCGGCCGCACCGTAGATGACCACGGAATCGGGCGGGACCGGATCGAACTCATACATGGTGACCGCTGGCGCAACCAGGATCAGCCGTCGTGCATCGAGTTGCTGGCGCAAACGGTGCTGTACAAATGCGCCGAATGAAAACCCGGCCAGGGTCCAGGGCAATCCGGGATAACTGGCCTCGACAAAGCGTGCAACGGCGAGCAGGTCATCGGTCTCGCCTTCGCCCGCGTCAAACTTGCCGTCGCTCATGCCTACACCACGAAAGTTTGGACGTACCGACACCCATCCCGCCTCGTTGGCGGCTTTGGCCAGGGTGGTGACGACCTTGTTTTCCATGCTGCCACCGTGCAGCGGGTGCGGATGCGCGACCAGCAACAGCCCGCGGCGATCGGTTTCGGGGTCGTCGATCACAGTCTCCAGTTTGCCGGCCGGAACGGGGATGCGGAGCTTGTAGCGCTTTACCCTGGCCGCTTCACTCGACCGCTTCACTTCAGTTGCAGACGCTCGACGATGCGCCCTTGTTTGAGATGGAGGTCGAAAATTTCATCAATGTCGGCTTCATCCACATAGGTGTACCAGGTTCCTTCGGGATACACGACCAGCAGCGGGCCTTCGTCGCAACGGTCCATGCAGCCGGCGCTGTTGATGCGGCATTTGCCTTCGCCGTTGAGGTTGGCGAGTTTGACCTTCTTTTTCAGGTAGTCGCGCATGTGCTGGCCACCGGATGCGCCGCAGCATTTGGCGCCGTCGTCGCGCTCGTTGGTACAGAAAAATACATGGTGCTTGAAATACGGTTTAGTCATCTGAACTGCCTTGATTGGTTTGATGGGCCGAGTATTTAAGGGCGTTGCCGTACGCCTGCTCGACCGGATACTTGCGGGCGTTGATTGCCAGTTTGTCGCGGGCGGCTTCGAGCGGGTCTATTCCCAGCACGTCGGCCAGCCGGGTCAGGTAAATCAGCACATCGGCTATTTCCTGGCGCACCGCTTCATGCTGTTCGGCATTCAACTGCTGGCTTTGCTCCGCGGTCAACCACTGAAAAGGTTCCAGCAACTCGGCCATTTCCACGCTGAGGGCCATCACCAGATTCTTGGGGGTGTGATAGCGTTCCCATGCGCGGGCCTGGGCAAAGTCGCGGATACGCTGGCGAAGCGTGTCGAAGGTGTCGATGGCAGAATCTGTCATGTGCGGCATGATACCTTGGTCGGTGATGGCCTTACGACACTCCCGCCGGACTTCCAACGTATTGGGCAGCCTGAAAATTACACCAATTCCTTGTGTATCAAGATCTTTGCCGGTCTGGGCGGGTTGGCCTGCAACTTGCTGCGAGTCTTTGGTCTGTTAGGCGGATTTTTGATCTGCTCTGGCATAATGCCAGCAGATTAATTACTTATAAGGGAGGATGGACATGTTTACGATCAACAAGCACATCGCGCGCGTTAGCGCCGTGTTGGCGGTTGCCGCCATGGCAGGCTGCTCCAACACACCGACTTATCCACCCGCTCCCACGCAAACGGGCGACTACAATTGGAATTATCTGGTTGGTCCGGGCGATTCGGTAAATGTTTTTGTCTGGCGTAACCCTGAAGTGTCCGGCAGCTTCCCGGTGCGGCCTGATGGCAAGATGACCATGAATCTGGTCGAAGACCTCCAGGCTTCCGGAAAGACCCCTACCCAGTTGGCGCGCGATATTGAAAAGTCCCTGAGCAAGTATATCCAGGAGCCTATCGTCACCGTCATCGTGGGCGGCGGCATTGGCCCGTTCGACCAGCAACTGCGCGTGGTGGGTGAAGCCGCCAAGCCGCAAGCCCTGAATTATCGTGAAAAAATGAGCCTGATTGATCTGATGATCTCGGTTGGCGGGCTGACTGATTTTGCTGCAGGCAACAAGGCCTACATCCTGCGTACCGTGGGTGATAAGCAGGAACGTCTTGGCGTACGTCTGGAAGACCTGTTGAAAGGTGGCGATATTTCAGCCAACGTTGATATGCGTCCAGGCGATGTGCTGGTAGTGCCTGAAAGCCTGTTCTAAGTGTAACTGCGCCGCGTAAAGCGGCGCTTTTTGATGGAACAACCGCATGGATCAAGTGTTGCAGCAAATTCTGGGCTACACCAAGGCCGCTTGGCAACGACGCTGGTGGGGCGTCGTGGTGGCCTGGCTGGTGTGCATCGTTGGCTGGACCTGGGTGATGATCATTCCGGATCGTTATGAAGCATCGGCACGCGTGTATGTGGATACGCAAACCCTGCTGAAGCCTTTGTTGGCAGGGCTGGCGGCCGAACCCAATGTGGAGCAGCAGATCAAGCTGATGACGCGCCAACTGGTCAGCCGCCCCACGCTGGAAAAGGTCGCGCGCATGACCGATCTGGATGTGAAGGCCAAGACGCCCGAGCAAACAGAGGGGATGCTGAATGATCTGGCTGGCAAGATTTCCATTGCCGATGCCGGGCGGGAAAACCTGTACACCATCAGCTATCAGGATGCCAACGGCGATCTGGCCAAAAAGGTGGTGCAGTCATTACTGACCATATTTGTGGAAAGCAGCCTGGGCAAGACGCGTCAGGACATTTCCAGCTCGCAGCGCTTTATCGAAGAACAGCTGCAGCAGTATCAGCAAAAGCTGACCGATGCAGAAAATTCGCTCAAGGAATTCAAGCAGAAGCATATCGGCATGATGCCGGGACAGGGTGGCGACTATTACGCCAAGCTGGCTGAAACGTCAGCACAGCTGCGGCAGGCGCAACTGGATCAGCAGGAAGCGGTCAATCGCCGTAACCAGCTCAAGCGGCAACTGGCTGATGAAGAACCCGAGCTTAACGCGGCGGCCGCGGCAGGCCCGGCCAATAGCGAGACCGATAGCCGTATTCAGGCGCTGGAGAAGCAGATGGATCAACTGCGTCTGCAATACACCGACCTGCACCCCGATATTCAGTCGACCAAGCGCCTGATTGAAAAGCTTCAGGCGCAGAAGAGGGCTGAAATCGCGCAGCGCAAGGCCGATCCGGCAGGATCCAAGATTCAGAACCCGGTTTATCAGCAGCTCACCATCGCCATTGCCGAGGCGGATGCGACTGTTTCGGCGCTGGGTGCGCGCGTGGCTGAATATCAGCGCCGGTTTGGCGAACTTCGCAACGCGTCCAATATGATTCCGCAGGTTGAACAGGAATACACCCAGCTGACACGGGACTATGACGTGTATCGCCAGAACTACGATGCCCTGTTGAAGCGGCGCGAGTCCGTCACCATGTCGGGCGAAGTCGAAAGCAAGACCGATACGGTGGATTTTCGCGTGATCGATCCGCCTTTTGTGCCCAGTCAGCCGGCATGGCCGAACCGCCCGCTGCTGTTGTCATTGGTGACCCTGGCCGGGTTGGCCGCAGGAGTTGCCGTTGCGTTCCTGTTGAGCCAGTTGCGCCGCACGGTGACCGACCGTCGGGTGCTGCGTGAACTGACCGGTCTGCCGCTGCTGGGTGCCGTGTCCCGGGTGGAAACGGATGAAACCCGCCGCCGCAAGCGCAAGGGCCTGCTGACCTATCTGGCTGCGCTAGGCAGCCTGATTGCTGCGTATGGCGCAGTGATGGTCGTGCAACTCGTCATCTCGCGTGCGGGCTAGGAGAAACCATGAGTATTATTGAAAAAGCAGCAGGCAAGATTGGGTCCGGGGCGGCCCAATCCTCTGTTGGAAGCAGCCATGCGCAAGATGCCAGCCTGATCGAGAATGCGCTGAACAAACAGCGCGGTGGCCAGCAGTCTGCCCCGTTTGTGGCCACGCCAGTGGAGCCAATTTTCAGTGCGCAGGACCCGGAAGCGGATGTGCTGGAAGGCAACAGCCAGGTGCAATCGATCAATCTGGCGCGCCTGCATCGCATGGGTGTGGTGTCGCCGGATGCCGAGAAAAGCCAGATCGCCGAAGAGTTTCGCATCATCAAGCGCCCGCTCATTGCCAATGCCTTTGGCCAGGGCACCGCGCGGGTCAAGAACGGCAACCTCATCATGGTGACCAGTTCCTTGCCAGGTGAAGGCAAGAGCTTCTGCGCCATCAACCTCGCGATTTCGATGGCGATGGAAATGGACCGCACGGTGTTGCTGATTGATGCGGACGTGGCCAAGCCACGCATTCCGGAATACCTGGGCATTCATGCTGACAAGGGTTTGCTGGATGTGTTACAGGACAAGGAGCTCAAGCTGTCCGACGTGTTGATCCGGACCGATATTGCCAAGCTGAGCGTGCTGCCTGCGGGCCGCACCTACAAGCGCGCGACTGAGCTGCTGGCCAGCGCGGCCATGACCCGGTTGGTCGAGGATATCGGCAATCGTTACCCGGACCGTATAATCCTGTTCGATTCCCCGCCGCTTCTGGCAACCAGCGAATCAAGCGTGCTGGCCACTCACATGGGACAGATCGTCATGGTGGTCGAGGCCGAAAAAACCTCGCAGGAGGCAGTACGCGAAGCCCTCAGCCACATTCAATCGTGTGAAGTGGTGGGCATGTTGCTGAACAAAACCACCCCGACCCCGGGTGCAGATTACTACTATGGTTACTATGGCAGCTACGGCAAATAAGTTAAGCCCACGCATTGTGAAACCGGCCATGTCCAGACGGGCTACCCTGGTCGGAGCTTTTTCAGCCTTTGTGGCGATGGCGTATGTCATGCCTGTATACGCGCTCGACTGGAAGATCGAACCCAGCGTCGGCGCATCGGCCATCTTTACTGATAACGCCAACCAGAGTGAGTCCAACCCTGAAGATGCACTTATCCTTAACGTGAACCCGAGTATCACCCTGCGTTCCAAAGGGTCAAGCCGGGTGCAGGCCTCACTGCAATATGGTCTGAGGGGCGTAGCCCGTTTTGGCGAGGACTCAAGCGAAGATCTCTATCACAACCTGAATGCCATCGGTAAAGCCGAACTGATCGAGGATTTCCTGTTTATCGACGGTAGCGCCAGAGCCTCGCAGGAACTGATTTCACTGTTCGGCTCACCTGCCGACGCAGAAATCAACGACAGCAACCGTGCCACCGTCGGCACCTATTCGATCAGCCCCTACATCCAGAAACGTCTGGGCAGCTTTGCCAACGCCCAGGCCCGCTACACTGCCAGTGGGGCGATTTTCGAGAATGACGTTGCCGCCAACTCCAATGTCGATGCATTCACGGCGGGCCTGACCAGCGGTACGCAGTTCAATGACCTCAGTTGGGGGCTGAATTACTCCATCCGCAAGGCAAATAATGAAAATTACAGTGATACCACCTTCGAACGTGCCAGTGTGCAGCTAGGCTATGCGCTGACCCGTAAATTTCGGGTGTTCGGCACGGTGGGCCAGGATTGGAACGATTACCTCAGTTCCACCGGAATTGATGGCTCGTCCCACAGCGTCGGCTTTGGCTGGGTTCCCACGCGCAGAACAAGCGTCGAGGCCTCGGTCGGTGAGCGCTATTTTGGCCGCACCTACAGTTTGGCGGGCAGCCATCGCACTCGGTTGTCCCGCTGGACGGTGCGCTATTCGGAGGATGTCAGCGATATCACGCAGCAGCTTCTAGAGCAAAGCAGCCGTATTTTCTGGATGTGTAATGGAACAACTCTGGTCGAAACGCCTGATAGCACCAATCCTGATCCGGCATCTTGCGTGGGTCCGATCTCGGCGGGCCAATTGGCGCTCTATTACAGCAGTTACGGCGTTTCGACCGCGGATTTGATTGCAGCGGGTTTGCTCAATGTGGCAACTGCCAAGGGTGTTTTTATTATCAAGAGCTTTAATGCGGGGATGTCGTGGAATGTTGGCCGCTTGGGATTCGGGCTGTCCGCACAAGACACCAAACGCCTCTATCAGGCTGCCGGTGCCGGGGAGGACCATGTTCAGGGGGTGACAGGTTCAGTCAGCTACCGGCTGTCTCCTCAAACCACCGCGAACAGCAGCTTGTCGCTCACCCGCACCAGCGCGGATGCTTTGCTGGCAGGAGGCGCGGCCAGAGATGACGATCTCCTTACTCTCAGTATTGGTGTGAACCATCGCTTTGCCGAGAAGCTCAGCGGTGCGGTGACTTTCCGCCATACCCAACGGGATTCAAACGCAGCGAATTCCGATTACGACGAAAACAGACTCACCACCACGGTCAACATGCGCTTCTGACCGGCCATGCCCGAATGGCATGGCCATTGCTTCGCACTGTGTGTGAACAGTGGCTGTGCTCCACTCAGAAAACGGATCGTCCATGTACGAAGATTATTACCGCTTTAGTGCCAAGCCGTTTCAGCTCAATCCCGACCCGCGTTTTTTCTTTGGGTCGAAGGGTCACAAGCGGGCGATGGCGTATCTGGATTATGGCCTGTCGCTGGGCGAGGGGTTTATTGTTATCACAGGCGAAGTCGGTGCTGGAAAAACCACGCTGGTGCGTAACCTGTTTCGACAGCTTGAATCGCACAATCTGGTTGCAGCGCAACTGGTATCGACCCAGCTGGATGCCGAAGACACGCTGCGCGGCGTGGCTGCGTCGTTTGGCCTGGAGCATGAAGGGCTGACCAAGTCGGCGCTGCTCAAGAACCTGGAAGATTTCCTCGGGGCGGCCACCCGTCAGGGCAAGCGCGCCCTGCTGGTGGTGGACGAGGCGCAGAACCTGACGTCGCGCGCGGTGGAAGAACTGCGCATGCTGTCCAACTTCCAGAACGACGAACGTTCGCTGATCCAGACCTTTTTGCTGGGACAACCCGAGTTTCGCGGCATTCTGCAAAGTCCGGACATGCAGCAACTGCGTCAGCGTGTGGTGGCCTCGTATCACCTGGGGCCGCTCGATGCCGACGAGACGCGCGGCTATATCGAACACCGTCTGCGTACCGTGGGCTGGAAGGGCACGCCGGACTTTGATGATGAGGCATTTGCCGAGTTGCACCGCTTCACCGGCGGCATCCCGCGGCGCCTGAACACCACCTGTGATCGTCTGCTGTTGTTTGGGTTTCTCGAAGAGAAGAACCACTTCGGCGCGGCTGAAGTCAATGAGGTGATTTCCGACCTGAAGAGCGAAGTGGCGCACCAGGATTTTCAGGGGCCTACCGGTGTCAGCCATCAAACACCTGTTGCCGAGGCCCGGCCCAGCGAAGACACCGTACGCCTGGTGCAACGTGTCGAGCAGATGGAGCGCTCGGTTAACCGCATCCTGCCCATTGTGCGCAAGATTCTGTACACCGTGAGTGAACGTCACGCAGTGGCGGACGAGGGCCTGCCGCCCGATCACTCAGACGCTACACACTAGGGTTGGCCATGACCCAGGTTTTATGCATCGCGGGTGCGCGCCCCAATTTCATGAAAATCGCGCCGGTAATGGCAGCGCTGGCTGAAGTCGGCATTGCTGCACAATTGCTGCATACCGGCCAGCATTACGATGCGGCGATGAGTGACAGTTTTTTCTCCGATCTTGGCATTCCGCATCCGGATCATCATCTGGAGGTGGGTTCCGGTAGCCATGCCGTGCAGACTGCCGAGGTGATGAAACGCTTTGAGCCCGTGTTAGAAAGCGTGCAACCGCAGGCCGTGCTGGTGGTGGGCGATGTGAACTCCACCATCGCCTGTGCGCTGGTGGCGGCCAAGCGCGGCGTGCGCGTGATTCACGTCGAGGCAGGATTGCGCAGTTACGACCGGGGCATGCCGGAAGAAATCAACCGTGTCCTCACCGACCAGTTATCCGATCTGCTGTTCATCACCGAAAAGAGCGCACTCGCCAATCTGCAGCGCGAAGGGATTGATCCGGCACGGGTGGAATTTGTCGGCAACGTGATGATCGACACCCTGTACCGCAACCTCGAGCATGCGGTGCCGAGCAGTCAGACGCTGGGAACCACGCTGGCAAGTTATGCGGTGCTGACGCTGCATCGGCCGTCCAACGTCGACGATCCGGCCACGCTGGCCGCCTTGCTTGATGTGGTGGCCGAAATCAACCGCAGCCTGCCGGTGGTGCTGCCCTTGCATCCCCGCACGCGCAGCAATATCGAAAAATTCGGGTTCACGGCCAAGCTGGACGGCCTGCATATCCTGCCGCCTCTGGGTTATCTGGAAATGCTGGGCCTGATGCGCGATGCCAAGCTGGTGCTGACCGATTCCGGCGGCATTCAGGAAGAAACTACCGCACTCGGCGTGCCCTGCCTCACCTTGCGCGAAAATACCGAGCGTCCGATTACGATTACAGAGGGGACCAATACCCTGGTCGGCCCTGACCCGGATGCGATTCGCGCAGCCTTTCGGGAGGTGATGGAAAATGGCGGCAAGGCGGGCCGGATTCCCGAATACTGGGATGGTCGCGCGGCCATGCGCATTGCGCATACGCTGAAAGCCTGGCTGCCGCCGCCGAAAGGCGTGAAGGTGGCGTAAATGGCTGTGATCAAAAATGCCATGTCGATCGACGTCGAGGATTACTTTCAGGTGTCTGCGTTTGCGCCGCACATCCGGCGTGAAGACTGGGACTGTCTGCCGTGCCGGGTTGAGCGCAATGTCGATGTGATTCTGGGATTGCTCGACGAGACCAATGCCAAAGCGACGTTTTTCACCCTGGGCTGGATTGCCGAACGCTATCCGCAGGTGGTGCGCCGCATTGTCGACGGCGGTCACGAACTCGCCAGCCACGGTTACGGCCACCAGCGGGCATCGGATCTCACGCCCGAACAGTTTCGTGATGACATCACCCGCGCCAAACGCATCCTCGAAGACCTGGGCGGCGTGGTCATACGCGGCTACCGCGCGCCGAGTTTCTCGATCAACCGGAACAACTGGTGGGCGGTACAGGAGCTGGAGAATGCGGGCTATGTATACAGTTCGAGCATTTATCCGGTGCGCCATGATCATTACGGCATGCCGGACGCACCGCGTTTTCCCAACCGCCCCAATGGCGAGCACGGCATTCTGGAGCTGCCCCCCACCACGCTGCCGCTGATGGGCCGCAACCTGCCTGCCGGCGGCGGGGGCTGGTTTCGGCTGCTGCCTTATTCCGTATCACGCTGGATGCTGCATCGCGTCAACGCGCAGGATCAGGCTGCGTGCATGTTCTATTTTCACCCCTGGGAGCTCGACGCCGGGCAGCCCCGCCAGTCCGGCCTGTCGGCCAGGACGCAGTTCCGCCATTACGTGAACCTGCATCGGATGCCCGACAGGCTGCGTCAGTTGCTGACCGATTTTGAATGGGACCGCGTTGACCGTGTGTTCCTGCCTGCGCATTGAACCGGCAGGCTGAACCCTTTACCCCAACCGCCGTCCTGTCGGCAGACGTCACGGTTCGCCCGATGACGGCGAACGATACGGTGCGGTGGGACGCCTATGTCCTGACCCATCCGGACGGCACGTTTTTTCACCGTGCGGGCTGGCGCCGTGTAATCGAGGACGCCTTCGGCCATCGCACGCATTTTTTGCTGGCCGAGCGTGATGGCGACATGGTTGGGGTATTGCCGCTGGCCGAAATCAACAGCTGGTTGTTTGGCCACAGCCTGGGTTCGCTGCCGTTCTGCGCCTATGGCGGCATCCTGGCAGACAACGATGCGGCTTATCGTGCGCTGGATGAGGCGGCGCAGGCACTCGCGATCAAGCTCAAGGTGGGGGCGCTCGAATGCCGTAATCAGGCCGCGCAGCATGCGTACTGGCCGACCAAGGATTTGTACGTCACCTTCAAGAAAGCCATCGAGCCGGAAGTCGAAGCCAATATGACCGCCATTCCGCGCAAACAGCGGGCGATGGTGAGGAAGGGCATCAAGGCTGGCTTGGTCGGTGAAATCGATGCCGACACCACACGGTTTTTTCAGGCTTATTCGGCCAGCGTGCATCGCCTGGGTACACCCGTGTTCTCGCGAGCATTTTTCAAGGTGCTGAAAGATGAATTTGGTGACGATTGCGAAGTGCTGACCATCACACTGAATGGTGAAGTGATTGCCAGCGTGCTGTCATTTTATTTTCGCGATGAAGTCCTGCCCTATTACGGCGGCGGAACGGATGCCGCCCGCGCGGTGGCGGGCAATGACTTCATGTACTGGGAACTGATGCGTCGTGCCTGCGAACGCGGGCTGAAGGTGTTTGATTTTGGCCGCAGCAAGCGTGGCACCGGATCGTTCGATTTCAAGAAAAACTGGGGCTTTGAACCGACGCCGCTGTATTACGAATATTTTCTGGTGGCCGACAAAACGGTTCCGGACATCAACCCGCTCAATCCCAAATACCGCCTCTTCATTCAGGCCTGGAAAAAAATGCCGCTGGCACTCGCCAACGTGATCGGGCCCCATATCGTCAAGAACCTGGGGTGAGGCGTGAAAGAGGGACTGCTGTTTCTTGCCCATCGCATTCCGTTCCCCCCGAACAAGGGCGACAAGATCCGCTCGTTTCACCTGCTGCGGCATCTCAGTGAGCGCTATGCCATCCACCTCGGTGCCTTTGTCGATGACTCTGATGACTGGCGCTATCAGGATGCACTCAAGCCGTACTGTGCTTCGATCAAGTTGCTGGCGCTGAACCCGCGCCGC